>DASTAC010000163.1:0-10766 GCA_035713045.1 Steroidobacteraceae bacterium | reverse complement strand
GTCCGATGGGAGAAGGCGCACGCCAACGCCATCCTGGAGACCTGGTATGCCGGCGAGGAAGGCGGAACCGCCATCGCGGCGACGCTGAGCGGCCGGAACGACCCGGCCGGCCGGCTTCCCGTCACGTTCTACCGCAGCGTCCGCCAGCTACCGCACTTCGCCAACTATTCGATGGTGGACCGGACCTACCGGTATTTCACCGGCAAGCCCCTATGGCCATTCGGCTACGGGTTGAGCTACACGACGTTCAAGTACGCCGATCTCACGCTGCCCTCCGCCCCCATTGCCGCCGGCGCCTCGCTGAACGCATCGGTGAAGGTGACCAATACCGGCAAGATGGCCGGGGATGAGGTGGTGCAGCTTTACCTGAAGTTTCCCGACGTACCGGGAGCGCCGATCCGCGCGCTGCGCGGCTTCCAGCGTATCCACCTCGCGCCGGGGCAGAGTCGGCTCGTGCGGTTCCACCTGAAACGGCGCGATCTCAGCATGGTGACGGAGACTGGCGACATCATCGTCGCCCAAGGCACCTACACCGTCTCGGTGGGCGGCGGCCAGCCCGGGACGGGCGCGCCGTCGGTCAGCGGCGCGTTTCGGGTGGAGGGTCAGATCGAATTGCCGCAATAGCGGCACCGTCGATCAGGTCGGCGAGACCTCGCGATTGGGGCCGGCGTCTGCTCTCCAGCATGATTCCTCGAGTGTCCCGCAGAGGATCGCATGAAGGCCCGCCGGGCCGCCGCGCCGCCAGTCCTTGGACTCGCGGATGGCCTTCGCGGTGGCGCGGCGGCCCGGCAGCCCGTCAGTTGCCTCGCCCGCCGCCGCGGCGCTCCTGCGGCGGTCCGGGGGGACGGCCTCCGCCGCGCGGCTGCTCGCGCGCACCCCCGCGCATCGGCGGCGGGCGCCCCTGAGGCCTGAACTGCTGATGGTATTGCGGCGGGGCCGCACGGCCCTCCGGCCGCTGCATCGGGCGGAAGCCGCGATCCCGGTAATTGCTTTGGGGACGCGCCCCGAACTGCCGCTGCGGTGGGCTCTCGAATGAGCGCTGAGGTGCGTTACCGAAGCGCTGCTGAGGCGCGTTACCGAAACGCCGCTGAGGTGCGTTACCGAAGCGCTGCTGGGGCCGATTGAAACTCGGCTGCCCACGCATGGGAGCGTTGCGGTCCATCGGTCTGACGGCGCGCGGCTGACCGGTAGCCCAGGAGGGCCGGTCCGTGCGCATGGGACGGGCACGCGGCGCTGGAGCGAAGCGCACCGGCCCGCCGGCGGCCCGCGCGGCGTACACGTCATGCCCGTGGAACACTGCCGGTCTCGCAGTGGCCGCGATCGGCGGCCGCCCGTGATTGCGGTCGGCCCGCAGCGAACGGTCGGCAAAGGCCATCCGCTGCTGTCTCTGTTGCATCGATGTGAAGCCGATGTGGCGCTCGCGCTGGAACGCCATCTCTTCCCGTGTCGGACGCGCTGCGACGCCTCCAGGGCCACCATTGAAGCTGACGTGCTCGTAGCTCGTGCGGTAGACGACCGGATGGTAGTAAACGTTGGTCACGAACGTCGGCCCAACACGCACGACAGCCCGGTTGTAGAAGAATATCCCGCGGCGCCAGTACCCGCCGACGAAGCCGACCCCGTCATAGCCAAATCCGTAGCGAACGCCTCCGTAGAAGCCGACGCGCGGGCCCCAATAGCCGGCGTGCCACACATATACGCCGTCGTCCCAGCCCCAGTAGCCCGGGGTCCACAGCAAGCCCACCCGAGGAGGCAGTACCCAGGTCCCCGGCACCCAGTAGTACGCGCCGTCATTCCATGCCCAATATCCCGGGACCCAGATGTAGCCCGGCTGCGGGCACGGCGGCTGCACGTAGACCGGCAGGGGCGGCGGCGCGAGGTCGACCGACACCCCGATGAATACGCCAGCGCGCGTGATGGACGGCAGCGCCATCAACGCGGCGAGGACGAGCGCAGGCAGTGGACCACGAAGCAGCCGGATGCTCATTGTCGTTTCTCCGTCGACTCAAGCCTGGATCGCCGGCGCTGAACCGGCGCTGAACCCACTCGGGCTCGGCCCATCGTCCGCCGCGCAGCGTGGGATGTGGCCGCCGCGATGAGGTGGCCAAGCCTCGGCCCCGCAGACGGGGGCTGTCTCCGACGACGCGCGCGGATCCGGGCCCGGAGCCCGGAGCCCGGCCCTAAAACCAGGAGTAATTGAAGCTGATGCTGATCCGCTCGCCGGCGACGGTATTGGGCGGCACCTCGTGACGCAGCCAGCTCTCGAACAGCAGCACGCTCCCCGCCTCGGCGGGCAGCACGAGCCAGGGCCTGTTCTCCCGCGCCGCCGCCGCCCGGCGCGGGGGCGCCGCCATCATCCGCTCGAGCCGCGGGTCTTCGACCTTGAGCCCGGGACAACCCCGGGGCGTCTTGACGTAATAGGTTCCGCTGATGGTGGAGAGCGGGTGCAGGTGAAGTCCATGCGCCACTCCGCGCGGCATGATGTTGACCCAACAGTCGGTCATCGCCAGCCTGCGTCCCGCCAGATCGAGATCGAGCGAGCGTGCGAAGCAGGCGACGTGCCGATCGATCTGCCGCTCCAGCGCGGCGAACGTGGGGGACATGCGATGCATGCGATGGGCGGAGCCATAGGACGTGTACCCCCCGGGATAGCGCTCGGCGGACCACTTTCTGCCAGCCGCGTCATCGTGCCTGAGCTGCAGGCATTCGCGCAGGAGCCGCGCCGGGAGATTGCCCCGCGCTGCGCCAGTCAGGCGCGCGGAGTATAGGATCGTCGGGAAAAGCTTTTGCACCGCCATCCTTGGAGTATAGGGTCCTTCGCGACCCGGCGAGCGTGCGCAAGCCGGCCTGCCTCGCCATGGATTAGCGCTGGATCCGGGCATCTTGCCCGGTCCAGCGCGCACCACGTCCCTGCCTATGCTTTCCGGTTCCGGCGGGTCAGGAAGCCCGCTCGAACTGCTGCAGCTCGGTGCTGCCCTTGAGGGCCGTCAGTGACGAGGCGCCGCCGGAAACCGCCTGCGTCACCTCGTCGAAGTAACCCGCGCCCACCTCTCGCTGATGCTTCGTGGCCGTGTAGCCGTGCTGCTCCGCTGCGAACTCCGCCTGTTGCAGGGCGACGTACGCGGACATCTGCTGCGCCTTGTAGCCCCGCGCAAGCTCGAACATCGAGAAATTGAGCGCGTGGAAGCCCGCCAGGGTGATGAACTGGAAGCGATAGCCCATCGCACCGAGCTCGCGCTGGAATTTCGCGATGTCGGCATCGTTCAGCTTGCGCTTCCAGTTGAAGGACGGCGAGCAGTTGTAGGCGAGCAGCTTTCCGGGGAAGCGCTGGTGAACGGCTTCCGCGAAGTGGCGCGCCTCCTCGAGATCGGGCTTCGCGGTCTCGCACCACACGAGGTCGGCGAACGGCGCATAGGCGCAGGCGCGGGCGATGGCCTGCCCGAGGCCGGCCTTCACGTGGAAGAAGCCTTCGGGAGTCCGTCCCTTGGAGGCATCGATGAACGCCCGGTCGCGCTCATCGACGTCCGAGGTCAGCAGATTCGCAGCTTCCGCATCGGTGCGCGCAACGAGGATGCTGGGCACGTTGCAGACATCGGCCGCCAGGCGGGCGGCGACCAGCTTGTTGATGGCCTCCTGCGTCGGCACGAGCACCTTGCCGCCCATGTGACCGCACTTCTTCGCCGAGGACAGCTGGTCCTCGAAATGCACGCCCGCGGCACCGGCATCGATCATCTGCTTCATCAGCTCGAATGCGTTCAGCACCCCGCCGAAGCCGGCTTCCGCGTCGGCGACGATGGGCTTCAGCCAGTCGAAAGCGGCATTGCCCTCGGCGTGGTGGATCTCGTCCGCGCGCCGCAGCGTCGAGTTGATCCGGCGTACCACGGCCGGCACCGAGTCGGCCGGATAGAGCGACTGGTCCGGGTACATCTCACCGGACAGGTTGGCGTCGGCCGCGACCTGCCATCCTGAAAGATAGATCGCGTCGAGGCCCGCCTTGACCTGCTGCATCGCCTGATTGCCCGTGAGGGCGCCGAGCGCGTTGACGAAGGGCTTCTCGTTGAGATAGCGCCACAGCTTCTCGGCCGTGATCCGGGCGATCGAGTGCTCCACCGGGATCGTGCCGCGCAGGCGCACCACGTCCTCCGCGCGGTAGCCGCGCTCGATGCCGCGCCAGCGCGGGCTCTCGCTCCAGGCGCGCCGCAGCTCATCTGCCGTGGGAAGCGGTCGTATCGCAGTCATGATGTCGGTCTCCATCGCCCGTCAGTCGAGCAGGTCGTATGCGGGAAGGGTCAGGAACTCGTCGAATTGGTCCTGCTTGGTCATCTGCTCGAAGAGGCGCACGGCGGTGGGAAACACCCCGTTGAGCAGCCTCCCGGGCCCGACCTCAGCGTGGATGCGGTCGATTTCCTCGGTGAGCAGACGATCGAACCGCTCCGGCGTCACCGCGACGCCGTCGCTGGTCCGGGCGCCGTGATGCAGCCACTGCCACAGCTGCGCCCGGCAGATCTCGGCGGTGGCGGCGTCTTCCATGAGGTTGTAGAGGGGCACGCAGCCCGAGCCTCGAAGCCATGCTTCGATGTACTGCACGCCGACGCGGATACAGCTGCGCACGCCGCCCTCGGTGATCTCCCCCTGCGGCACCCGCAGCAGATCCTGCGGGGTGACCTCCACCTCGGCGCGCAGGACACCGAGCTGGTTGGGTCCTTTCATCACCGAGTCGAACGCTTCGCGCGCGATCGCGGCGAGTCCCGGATGGGCGATCCACGTGCCGTCGTGTCCGGCATGCGCCTCCCGCAGCTTGTCGGCGCGCACGCGCGCCATCGCCGCCTCGTTGGCCTTGGGATCGTCGCGGATCGGGATCTGCGCCGCCATGCCGCCCATGGCATGGGCGCCGCGGCGGTGGCAGGTCTTGATCAGCAGATCGACGTAGGACTTGAGGAAGTGCCTCTCCATGGTGACGCTGGCCCGGTCGGGCAGCAGGAAATCCGCACGGTTGCGGAATTTCTTGATGAAACTGAAGATGTAGTCCCAGCGCCCACAGTTGAGCCCCGCCGAGTGCTCGCGCAGCTCGTAGAGGATCTCGTCCATCTCGAAGGCGGCGAGAATGGTCTCGATCAGCACCGTCGCCTTGATGGTGCCGCGCGGGATGCCGAGAGCATCCTGCGCGGCGAGGAATACGTCATTCCACAGGCGCGCCTCGAGATGGCTCTCCATCTTCGGCAGGTAGAAATAGGGGCCCGTTCCGGCGCGCGCGAGCGCCTCGTGGTTGTTGGCGAGGTACACCGCGAAATCGAACAGCGCGCCCGAGACAGGCTCGCCGTTCACGAGAACATGCTTCTCCGGCAGGTGCCAGCCCCGCGGCCGCACGATCAGGGTGGCGGTCCGCTGCGCCAGCCGGTAGACCTTGCCCGTCGCCGGATCCGAGTAGCTGATGGTGCCGCGGATGGCATCGGCGAGGTTGACCTGACCGCGCACGATGTTCTCCCAAGTCGGCGCGCAGGAGTCCTCGAAATCCGCCATGAAGCAGCGGACCGGCGCGTTGAGCGCGTTGATGATCATCTTGCGGTCGACGGGACCGGTGATCTCGACGCGCCGGTCCTGGAGGTCCTCGGGCACCAGCGCGATGCGCCAGTCCCCGGCGCGGACTTCGGCCGTCTCCGGGAGGAAACCGGGCAACGCGCCACCGTCGAGCTCCTGCTGACGGCGGTCCCGTGCGGCCAACAGCTCCAGGCGCCGCGCGTTGAATCGCCGATGCAGGCTCGCGAGCAGCTGCAGCGCGAGCGGTGTCAGGACCTCCGCCGATCGTTCGATCCGCGGTCCGAGGATTTCCACGGGCGAGCCGGCCGGCTCCCGGGAATAGACGAGCTCATCGGGTCTGGCGTTCATGGGGAAAGAGCATACCGCTCATCGGAACGGGAATTTGACTACAGAAACTTCACAATGTTAATTTCACATGGAAACTTCACCCGGTGTTCCGCCGCCATGACACAACTGCTGCGCAAAGGGCACTTCCTGGGCGCCAAGCTGCGCTCCATCCGCAAGCGCAACGGGCTGACACTCGAGGACTTGTCGGCGCGCTGCATCCAGCGCAATGCGGAGCGTGCGCCTTCGGTCTCCTACCTGAGCATGATCGAGAGCGGCAAGCGCTCGCCTGCTCCGGAGACGCTCGAGCTTCTGGCGCAGGTATTCCAGCGAGATCCGGAGTGGTTCCTCGACGAGAGCGCGGGCCTCGAGCCGACGGCCCCGGCGGCACCGAGCGCCGGCGCTGCAAAGGTACCGCTCGAGCCCGGATTTCTCTTCTCCAAGGACGTGCTGCAAGCCGCGATCCCTGAGCTCCTCGCCCAGACAGGCACCAGCGGGCGCCAGTTCGCGCATCTTCTCATCCGCTCGCACCAGGAGATGTCGCGCAACGACTTCCCCGACCTCGAGCGCGCGGCGGAAGGCGTCGGGGAGCGCAGGTTCCCGCTCAGCGTCGAGGACCTCATGCGCCTCTGTCGCCGCCACGGACTCGAGGTCCGTTGGTTCGAGAGAAAGCCCGTGCTGGCCCGCGACAACGACCGCGAGGTTCGCAGCATGGTGCGATCCTTCTTCGAGCCGCCGCGGATCATCTATGCCAACCGGGCGCTGCAGTCCGATCCTGCGCGGCTGAAGTTCGACCTGGCCGCTCACATCGCGCACAAGGTGCTGCACGGCGGTGACGGCCTGAAGTCGGCGCATGCCACCGGCGGAGAGATGGGCGGCAGCCCCGAGGGCAGCTCCGACACCGCGGGCATGAACGCCCAGGACGTGTTGCACGCCTGGCGGGACTTCGAGTGCAGCTTCTTCGCCGGCGCCCTGCTCGCCCCCCGCGTCCCGTTCAGGCGCTTTCTCGCGCGCGAGCGCTACCGCGTCGAGGCCGGCGGCCGGCTCGAGCTGACACCGGCCGTCATCATGCGCAGGATGACCAAGGTGTCCCCGTATCCCTACTGGCATTTCTTCGACGCCTACCCGCCCGGCTACCTGCGCGCCGTGTACCGCGGCAACGGCATTCCGCTGCCGTGGGGCAACCTCGCCCAGGTGAGCGACCCCTGCCCCAACTGGGCCGTATTTCGCATGATCGATGCACCGCGCGGCGAGACGGGGTCGCAGATCTCCGTTCTGCGCGATGGCGATCGTGCCCTCCTCTACTGCTGCCATTCCCGCCGGGTGAAGGACATGGCGGGCAATCCGCACGTTCTCTCGGTGGGGGTGGATCTCGCGCCGGCGTTGGATGCCAACGGTGTCTCGAGTCAGGAGGTCACCGGCAGCATATTCACGGAATGCGTGCACCGCCGCGGCGAGGGGCGCATCCCCGAGGCGGCCGCCGACGCGCTGGTGGCTGTGGCCAACGTCCTCAACATCGCCTGGATCGAGGACGCCCTGGAGCGGCCCGCACGCATCATCTGCCCGCGCAGCTCCCGCTGCCCGCGGCCGGAGCGGTGCGAGGGCGCCAGGGTGCGGCCCTCGCGCGCACGCGAGATCGATGATGTCAGGGACGAGATCCTCGGCAGAGAGCCGGCCGAGGAGCGCTGATCCGGCGCAGCTCATTCCCCGGGCGCGTCGCGCCCGCCGCCCAGAATGGCGCGGGCTTCTCCAGTGCCTCCGACATGACTTCCATGAGCGGAGCGGCTGTCCGCGGCGGACCGGCGCCGCGGCCGTGCCACCCGGGATGTGGGCCGCTGCCGATCGGGATCGCGCCGCGGATCGTCAGCCGACGAAGATCGTCGCCGGGTGCTCGAGGCGCTCCTTCAACGCCTGGATCATGGCGGCCGCGTCGTGGCCATCGACGAACCGATGATCGAAGGATGAGGAGAGATTCATCATTCGCCGCACGGTGATGGCGCCGCCCACGACCACCGGCCGCTCGACGGCGCGATTGATCCCGATGATGGAAACTTCGGGCGCGTTGATGATGGGCGTGCTGACGATGCCGCCGAGCTTGCCCAGGCTCGTGAGCGTGATGGTCGAGCCGGCGAGCTCCTCGCGCGTGGCCTTGTTGGCGCGCGCCGCTTCCGTCACGCGCCGCATCTGCGCGGCGACATCCCAGAGTGAGCGCAGCTGCACGTCGCGCACGACAGGCACCTTCAGTCCGTCCGGCGTCTGAGTCGCGATGCCGAGGTGCACGGCGCGGTGGCGCAGAATGACACCCCGTTCAGCGTCGTAATGGGCATTGCATTGCGGGAAGTCCTCCAGCACCCGCGCGAGCGCGAGCGCGACGAAGGGCAGGTAAGTGAGCGCGGGTGCGCCCGGCTCGAGCCTGGTGTTGAGGTGCCGGCGGAGCGACTCCAGCTCCGTCACATCCACCTCCTCCACATAGGAGAAGTGCGGGATGTTGCGTTTGGCCTCGCTCATGCGCTGGGCGATCACCCGCCTCAGACCGATGACTTTGATCTCCTCGACTCCACCCGAGGGGCGTTGCGCCGGCGCAGCCGGCCGAGCCGCCGCGGCAGTGGGCAGCGGGCTCACCGGCGCCGACGGGGACCGCCCCTGTGATCGCGCGGCGGCAAACGCCTCGAAGTCCTCGCGTCCGATACGCCCCTGCGGGCCCGAGCCGGCGACCTGCCGCAGGTCGATGCCGGCCTCCTTTGCCCGGCGGCGAATCGCCGGAGAAGTCAACACGCGCCGGTTGGGATCCGGCTCCGCCGGTGAGCGTGCACCGTTGCCGCCCGGGCCGCGGTCCCCGACCGGGCCCGCCGCACGGCGCGCATCGCCATTCCCGCCCGTGGCGCCCGGCCGCGGCGCTGCGGCAGATTGCCCACCGGCCCGGGTACCGCCATTGGCCGCTGCCGGCTCCTCCGCCGCCGGCGCCTGCGCGGCGGCCGCGGCGCCGGCCGCCGTCTCCAGCACGACCAGCTCCGAGCCCACCGCCACCATGTCGCCCGGCTGCCCGGTCGTCGCAACGATCTTCCCGCTGACCGGCGCCGGTACCTCCACCGCCGCCTTCTCCGTCATCACTTCGACGATGACGTCGTCTTCCGACACCTCGTCGCCCGGCTTCACGCGCCAGCCGATGATCTCCGCCTCAACGGTCCCCTCGCCGAGGTCCGGCAGCTTGAAGACGTACCGGCTCATTTTTCCTCCACCACGCGGGTGAGCGCCGCCGCGATGCGCGCGGGGCCGGGGAAATATTCCCACTCGAACGCATGAGGATACGGAGTATCCCAACCCGTGACGCGGGCGATCGGGGCCTCCAGGTGCCAGAAGCACTCCTCCTGGACCGTCGCCGCGAGCTCCGCGCCGAAGCCGCTGTAGCGGGTCGCCTCGTGGACGATGACACAACGGCCGGTCTTGCAGACGGACGAGCAGAGCGTGTCGGTATCGAGCGGCGCGAGCGCACGCACGTCGATGATCTCGGCATCGACATTGGCCAGCCTGACGGCGGCCTCCGCGACGTGCACCATCGTGCCATACGCCAGCACGGTCACGTCCTTCCCCGGGCGGACGACCTCGGCCTTCGACAGGGAGACCTTGTAGTAACCATCCGGCACCGCCCCCTTGGGATGCGTGCTCCAGGGCACGGCCGGCTTGTGCGGATCGCCGTCGAAGGGTCCGTTGTAGAGCCGCTTGGGCTCGAAGAACACGACCGGGTCCTCGTCCTCGATGGAGCTGATGAGAAGGCCCTTGGCATCGTACGGATTCGAGGGCATCACCACCTTGATGCCGCAGACGTGCGTGAACACGCCCTCCGGGCTCTGCGAGTGCGTCTGCCCGCCGCGGATTCCGCCGCCGCATGGCGTGCGGATCGTCACCGGTGCCGAGAACTCCCCGGCAGTGCGATAGCGCAGCCGCGCGAGCTCGCTCACGATCTGGTCGAAGGCCGGATAGATGTAGTCGGCGAATTGAATCTCCGCCACCGGCTTCAGCCCGTTCACCCCCATGCCGATGGCTGCCGCGACGATGCCGCCCTCCGCGATGGGGGTATCGAGCACCCGGTGCTCGCCGTACTTGCGCTGCAGCCCGTCGGTGCAGCGGAACACGCCACCGAAATAACCCACGTCCTCGCCCAGCACCACGACGCGCGGATCACGCTCCAGCATGATGTCCATGGCGGAGTTGAGGGCCTGCACCATGTTCATGTGCGCCATGGCTCAACCCTCCTTCGCAATGGCCGCGGAAGGGGCATCGAGGCTCTTTTCCTCGTGCGAGCCCCGCGCCGGCTGGGCATCCGTGAGGCTCTTCAGCTCATCGCGCTGGCGCTTGAGATGCGGCGGCATCTCGTGGAAGACATCCTCGAACATGGTGGCCGGATCGAGCGTCGGGCCCTCCGTCAGGGTGCCGAAGCCGGCGGCCTCCTTCCAACAGGCAACCACGTGCGCCTCGAGCTGCTTTTCCAGTGCGGCGTGGCGCTCTTGCGACCACTCGCCGAGGCCGATCAGGTGTTGCTTCAGCCGGGCGACCGGATCGCCGAGCGGCCACGCCGTCCATTCCTCCTTCGGCCGGTAGCGCGAAGGATCGTCGCTGGTCGAGTGCGCGCCCGCGCGGTAGGTGACATGCTCGATCAGCGTGGGGCCGCCGCTCTGGCGGGCCCGCTCGGCCGCCCACCGCGTGACCCCGTAGACCGCGAGAAAGTCATTGCCGTCGACACGGATGCCCGGAATGCCGTATCCGGGCCCGTACTCCGCGAAAGTACGCCGCTCGCCGCCGGCGAAGCCCTGGAATGTCGAGATCGCCCACTGATTATTGACGATGTTGAGGATGACCGGCGCCTGATACACGGAGGCGAAGGTCATGCCGTGGTGGAAATCCGC
>DASTAC010000162.1:0-11500 GCA_035713045.1 Steroidobacteraceae bacterium | reverse complement strand
TGCCGGGTCGAGATGCCGACGCTGAATGCGTTCTACCGCCGCTATCACTCGCGCGGGCTCGACCTGCTCGGCCTCAGTATCGACGAGGCGCCCGATGACGCCCGGGTGCGGCAGGTCATGCGCCAGTTCAGCTACCCGGGGGCGCTCGCGAGTGGGGCCCGGGTGAACGGGTTCGGGCAGCCGGTCGCGGTCCCGGTGACCTACGTGATCGACGCGCGGGGAGTGCTGCGCGCGCAGCTGCAGGCCGAGGGACCGGGGGGGGTGTCGCTGCGGGCCCTCGAGCAGGCGGTGTTGCCCCTCCTGGCGCGCGGCAAGTAGCCCGAGGGAACGCCCAGGTATACTTGGGGGCCCTACTTCGAGGCGCTCCCATGTCCAAAGTCCTGCCTCTTTCCGGCCAGCCGGCGCCGCCGGCCGGCCCGGCGGGCCTGAATTCAGTCGAGGAGATCGTCGCCGACCTCAGGGCCGGGCGCATGGTCATCATCATGGACGACGAGGACCGGGAGAATGAGGGCGATCTCATCATGGCGGCGGAGCTCGCGACCCCGCAGGCCGTGGCGTTCATGATCCGCCACGCGAGCGGCATCATCTGCGTGCCGATGGAGGAAGACCGGCTCGCGCGGCTCGACCTGCCGCAGATGGTGGCGAGCAACAGTGAGTCGCACCGCACGGCGTTCACCATCTCCGTGGACCTGCGTGCCGGGACGACCACCGGCGTCTCCTCCGGTGACCGCGCGGCGACCATCCGCGCCCTGGCGGATGAGCGCTCGCAGGCGAGCGACTTCGCCCGGCCCGGCCACATCTTCCCGCTGCGCTCCCGACGTGGCGGAGTGCTGGTGAGGACCGGCCATACGGAGGCCGCCGTCGACCTCTGCCGCCTCGCCGGCCTGAAGCCCGCCGGAGTCATCTGCGAGGTGATGAACGATGACGGCACGATGGCGCGCAGGCCGCAGCTCGAGGCATTCGCCAGACAGCACGGTCTTAAGATCGGCACCATCGCCGATCTCATCCGCTACCGGCTGCGCAACGAGCGGTCCGTCGAGCGGGTGCGGACGCAGTCGGTACAGACGGAGCTCGGGGAATTCACCCTCTACGCCTATGAGGACCGTGTCAGCCAGGATGTGCACCTCGCGCTGACTCGCGGCCAGCTGCAGGGCGGCGAGCCTCCTCTCGTGCGCGTCCACGTGGCGGACTCTCTGCGGGACCTCCTCGGCATCCGCGCGGACCCGCTCGCATGGACGCTGCGAGCGGCCATGGAGCGGATCGCCCGTGCCGGCAACGGCGTCATCGTGATCCTGCGCGACCGCGAGTCGCCGGATGACCTGCTGGAGGCGGTGCGGTCGCTCGGAGCGCCGGCCGCCGCGGATGCCCCGGTGGACACCGGCTCGAAGGCGTCGGGCATGCGCCGCGACGGGGAAGTGCTGCGCACCTTTGGCGTCGGTGCACAGATCCTCAAGGATCTCGGCGTGCGCCGCATGCGGGTGCTGTCGGCACCGAAGCAGATGCACGGCATCTCCGCGTTCGGTCTGGAGATCGAGAGCTATGTTGGAGAGGACGGTTGAGC
Organism: Steroidobacteraceae bacterium; assembly: GCA_035713045.1. Lineage (GTDB taxonomy): Bacteria > Pseudomonadota > Gammaproteobacteria > Steroidobacterales > Steroidobacteraceae > 13-2-20CM-66-19. The sequence goes on along the minus strand of DASTAC010000162.1, from coordinate 9,939 downwards.
GCACCACGTGTTCTGGAAGGTGAGATCGCCACGCGCGGACGCAAGGTCGCCATCGTCGCCGCGCGTTTCAACGACTTCATCGTCTCGAGCCTGCTCAAGGGCGCGACGGCCGCCTGGCTGGAGCGCGGGGGTCCGGCCGAGGATCTGCTGATCGCGCGCGTGCCCGGAGCCTTCGAGCTGCCCGTCGCCGCGCGCAGGCTGGCACTGTCCGGCCGCTACGATGCGGTCGTGGCGCTCGGCTGCGTGATTCGCGGGGATACGCCGCATTTCGAGTATGTCTCGGGCGAGTGCGCGCGCGGGCTGCAGCTCGCCAGCCTGGAGAGCGGCGTGCCGGTCATCTTCGGTGTGCTCACCGTCGAGACGGTGGAGCAGGCGCTGGAGCGGGCCGCCACGAGTGCCGGCAACAAAGGCGGCGAGGCCATGGAGGCCGCGCTGGAGATGGCGAGCCTCATGGCGCGCCTGGCGTGACCATGTCCACCGAGCCGTCTCGCACCCTCTCCGGCCAGCGTTCGGTGGCGCGCAAGCTCGCGCTTCAGGCGCTCTACCGCTGGCAGCTCAACGAGTGTCCGTGGCAGGACCTCATCCAGGAGTTCAGCGACGCGCAGGACATGCCGCGGGCCGATCGCGAGTACTTCCGCGAGCTCATCGAGGGTGTCTGGCGCGAGCGCGAGTCGCTCGATGCCGACCTCTCGCAGTGGACCGACCGTGTTCCCGCGCTCCTCGATCCCATCGAGCATGGCATTCTGCTGATGGGCCTTTACGAGCTGCGCCACCGCCTGGACGTGCCCTACCGCGTGGCGATCAGCGAGGCGGTGTCTCTGGCCAAACGCTTCGGCGCCACGGACGGCCACAAGTACGTCAACGCAGTGTTGGATCGGGCGGCACGGGCGCTGCGTTCCGACGAGCATTGAGCCCGTGCCGCTGTCGGAATTCGAGCTGATCGACCGCTTCTTCCGCGGCTGCGGCGCCAAGCGGGCCGACGTGCGCGTGGGCGTGGGAGACGATGCGGCGATCCTCGAGTGCCCCGCGGGCATGGAGCTGGTCGCGGCCATGGATACCCTGGTGGATGGCGTGCACTTCCCGCACGGATCCCCGCCGGCGTCCGTCGGCCACCGCGCGCTGGCCGTGAACCTGAGCGATCTCGCGGCGATGGGCGCGCGGCCCGCCTGGGCGCTCCTCGCGCTCACGCTGCCGTCCGCGGAGGAATCCTGGCTGTCGGAGTTCGCCGCGGGAATGTCGGCGTTGGCGCGTGCGCATGATGTCGCGCTCGTCGGCGGCGACACGACCTCCGGCCCGCTCTGCGTCACCGTGCAGGTGCTGGGATTCGCGCCGCGCGCATCCGCATTGCTGCGCTCGGGCGGCAAAGCGGGCGATGCGGTATTCGTGTCGGGAACGCCCGGCGATGCGAGCGCCGGGCTCGCGATCGAGCAGGGCAAGCTCCCTGGAGGCGGGGAGGCGGCGGCGTATCTGCGCGAGCGCTTCCTCCATCCGGCTCCGCGCCTCGCGCTCGGGGAACGCCTGCGCTCCCATGCCAGCGCCTGCATAGACGTCTCGGACGGCTTGCTGGCCGATGCCGGCAAGCTGGCGCGAGCCAGCGGCTGCGGCGTGGAGATCGCTTGCGAGATGCTGCCGGTATCGCCGGCGCTGGCGCGCAGCGTGGGCGAAGAGCGCGCGCGCGAGCTCGCGCTGACCGGCGGCGATGACTACGAGCTCTGCTTCAGCGTGCGGCCGGCGCAGATCGCCCGGCTGCTCGCGGAGTTGCCGCCGCAGCGATGGGGCTACACCCGCATCGGCACGCTCAGGGAGCGCGCCGGTGCGGAGGCTCTTCGCGGCGGTGCCGTGATGAGTCTCCCGGCTTGCGGATATGATCACTTCCTGACTTCGACCTGACTTTCGGTTATGTCAAGTCGCCGCCCGCGAAGGCGGCAATGCGGAAAGCGCGGATCACGCCGGGAGGGAATGGATCACAGTCGCGCGCCGGGTGAGTCCGTATCCTCTCGGCGATCCATGATTCCGCCGCGCCTCATGCCCGCCACCGCCAAAGGACCCGCCGTTCTGCCGAAGGCCGCCCCGCGCGGCATCCCCGAGAGGATCGGCAAGTACATGGTCATCAAGGAAGTGGGGCGCGGCAGCACCGGCGTGGTGTATCTCTCGCACGACGCCTATTACGGGCGCGACGTCGCGATCAAGGTCTACAACATGGATCCGGGCGCGGACGCCGAGCGCGCGCGCGTCGCGCGCAAGATGTTTCTCTCCGAGGCGCATCTGGTCGGAATGCTGCAGCACCCGCACATCCTGCCCATCTACGATGCCGGCGAGGAGAGCGGCCGCTGCTACATCGTGATGGAGCACGTGCACGGCGCGCGCACGCTGGCGGCCTACTGCCGGCCGGACAATCTCCTGCGGATCGACGACACCGTCGAGATCATCTTCAAGTGCGCGAAGGCGCTGCATTACGCGCACACGCGCGGCGTGATCCATCGCGACATCAAACCCTCCAACATCATGCTCACGCAGGACAGCGACGTGCGCATCATCGATTTCGGCATCGCGCTGGTGTCGGACTCGGAGGTCTCCCGCATCGAGGGCATCGCCGGCAGCCCCTCCTACATGTCGCCCGAGCAGGTGCAGAGCCTGGATCTCACCAACCGCTCGGATCTCTATTCCCTCGGTGCGGTGATGTACGAGCTGCTGACGGGCTCGCGGCCGTTCCGCGCCGGCAATCTGCAGAAGCTGCTGCACCAGATCGTCTATGCGACGCCGCCGCCCATCCACACGCTGCGCAAGGACGTGCCCGAGGAGCTGGAGACGGTCGTCGCGACCGCGCTGCAGAAGGATCCGGCGAAGCGGCACAAGAGCGGGGTCGACTTCGCCGCGGAGCTGACGCGGGTGCATCAGCGCCTGCGCGAGGCCAACGCGCGCATCGACCGGCAGGAGCAGTTCGGCGTGCTGCGGCGGCTGAAGTTCTTCCACGAGTTCTCCCACGCGGAGATCTGGGAGGTGCTGCGCGCGAGCAGCTGGCAGAACTACTCGCAGGGCGAGGAGATCGTCAAGGAAGGCGAGATGGACGACCGCTTCTACATCCTCGTCTCCGGCGGCTGCGCGGTCGAGCGGCATGGGCGGCGCATCGGCGCGCTCGATAGCGGCGACTGCTTCGGCGAGGCGAGCTACGTGCCGGGCGCCAAGCGGACCGCCACCATCCGCGCCGCGAGCGCGGTGACGGTGCTCAAGGTGAGCTCGACCCTGCTCGAGCAGGTCTCGGCCTCCTGCCAGCTGCGGTTCAACCGGGTCTTCCTGCGCACGCTCATCGGGCGGCTGCAGGGCGTCGAGCCGCAGGCGCCGGTGACCGTCTAGCGTCCGAAGCCGGCGACGCCGGCCGAGGCCGTCCTTCTTCCCGGTCCCCGGCGCACCGAGCCTGCGGCAGTGCTCGCCCTGCGGTACATTCCGGCCCGTGCACATCCTGCTCATCGAGGACGATACGGAGGCCGCCCGGGTCCTCGTCAAGGGACTGCGGGAGAGCGGCTACACGGTCGATCACGCTGCCGACGGGCGCGAGGGGCTCGCCCGCGCCCTGGCCGGCAGGTTCGACCTGATCGTCACCGACCGGATGCTGCCGCACGTGGATGGGCTGCAGATCATCCAGCAGCTGCGGCGCGCGCGGCTCGCGACTCCCGTCCTGGTCCTGAGCGCTCTCGGCACGGTCGATGACCGGATTCGCGGCCTGAAGGCGGGCGGCGACGACTATCTCACCAAGCCCTTCGCGTTCGCGGAGCTGCTGGCCCGCATCGAGGCGCTGCTGCGCCGCCGCCAGAGCGCCGCGGAATCGACGGTGCTTCGCGTGGCGGACCTGGAGTTCGATCTTCTCGCCCGCAGGGTCACCCGCGGCGGCGAGGAGATCGAGCTCACCGCGCGCGAGCAGAAGCTGCTCGAGTTCCTGATGCGGCGCGAAGGCCAGGTGGTCACCCGGATGATGCTGCTCGAGGGCGTCTGGGACCTGCACTTCGACCCGCAGAGCAACGTGGTCGACGTGCACATCAGTCGACTGCGCCAGGCGGTCGACCGGGGTGCGGAGCGGCCCCTGATCCACACCGTGCGCGGGTCGGGATACGTGCTGCGGGAGGAGGAGGAATGAATCGCCTGCAGCGATTGCTCGGCGCAATCCCTGCGCCTCGGCCTTCGGCCCGCCTGACGGCGTCCAAAGCCGCTCCGGGCGGCTTTGTCATGACGGCGCGGAGCGCCGGGCCCAAGGGCCGAGGCCCAGGATGGGCCGAGCAATGAGGGACTCGCGCCGCTGGGGCCTCTTCAGGACCTCGGCGTTCCGGATGTCGATGGGCTACACGCTCCTCGTCACGCTGGCCGTATGCGTCACCCTCGGCAGCACCTATCTCCTGACCCAGAGCATCATCCAGGGCGATATCGACCTCATCATCGACACGGAGCTGAAGAGTCTCGAGAACCAGTACGTGCGCAGCGGCATCCCGGGGGTCACCGACGAGATCAACCTGCGCATCGACAGCTGGGGGCGGATCGGCGCGGTCTACATGCTGGCGAGCCCGAAGTTCGACCGCCTCGCCGGCAACATCACCAACTGGCCGTTCGACGGCGCGCCCGCCGAGCCCTGGCCGGAGTTTCGCATCGAGTCCATCGAGCCGGGACAGCGCTCCGTGCATCCCGTGCGCGCCGCGGTGCGCAAGCTCCCGAACGGCGACTGGCTGCTGGTCGGCACCGACATGTCGCAGGATCGCCGCTACGGGCGCACGTTTCAGATCGCGACGCTGTGGGGCATCGGCCTCTCGATCCTGGCGGCGGGCATCGCGGGATTCTCCTTCAGCTTCCGCCTCGCGCGCCGCGTCGGGGACGTCACCGACACGTGCGTGAGGATCATGTCGGGCGAGCAGGGACACCGGCTCCCGGTGGTCGGCACCAGCGACGAGTTCGACGCGTTGGCAACGTCCGTCAACCGTGTGCTGGATCGGCTGGAGGAACAGACCGGCACGCTGCGAGCCACGTTCGACAGCGTCGCGCACGACCTGCGGGCGCCCTTGCATCGGCTGCGGACGAGAATGGATGCCGTGCTGCGTCTGCCGGCGCTCGAGCCGGGAATCCGCGAGCCGGTGGAGTCGGCGCTGCGGGAGGTCGACCGCCTGCAACGCACGCTCGCGACGCTGCTGCAGATCGCGCTCGCCGAATCGGGCGCGCCGATGGCCTCCCCGGCGCCGGTGGATCTCGGGGAGCTGGCCGAGGAGCTGGTCGAGCTCTTCGAGCCCGTGGCGCGTGAGCGCGGCCTCACCCTTGCCGGCCGCGCGGACCACGGGGTCATCGTCGAGGGCAACCGGCAGCTGCTCGCGCAGCTCATCACCAACCTGCTGGAGAACGCGCTGAAGTACGTGCCCTCCGGTGGCCGCATCGAGGTGACCGTGAGGCGCCTCGCCGACCGCGCCCATCTCGTCATCAGCGACAACGGCCCGGGCATGCCGGTGCAGGAGCGCGAGCGCGCCGGACAGCCATTCGCGCGAGTGGGGCAGCGCTCGGGCATCGAGGGCAGCGGACTCGGCCTCTCCCTGGTCGCCGCGATCGCCCGCCTGCATCGGGCGCGGCTCACTCTGGAGAGCAATGATCCCGGGCTGCGGGTGGTGGTCAGTCTGCCGTTGTCAGGGGCGGTGGGGTAGTTAGGGGGCGTACCACTGGCCGTCCGTGGCGGCCGGGCACCCGGCCCGCGCTGTCCCGCGCGGGCGTTCGCCCGGATCGAGCACACATCAAGTGTGCTCGATGGAAGGCACCGGGCTCACCCGTGGCGGCAGGGGGTGGGGAAGAGCAGCGCGCAATCGGCGCTCAGCCGTCCGTGGCACTCTCTGAGACCCGCTCGCGCGAGCCCGTATGCTTCGGGAAACGGACACATTAAGTGTCCTTGCTGAAAGGCACCGGCTCGCTCTTGTCGCGCTCGATGAGGGCGTAGGCGGAGTGATTGTGAATGGATTCGAAGTTCTCCGATTCCACCACGTAGGCGGCGATCCGCTCATCGGCATTCAGCCGCGTGGCCACGTCCCGCACCATGTCCTCGACGAACTTCGGGTTGTCGTAGGCACGCTCGGTGACGTACTTCTCGTCGGGGCGCTTGAGGATGCCGTAGAGCTCGCAGGAGGCCTGGCTCTCGGCGATCTCGATCAGCTCCTCGATCCACATGTGATCGCGCAGGCGCGCGGTGATGGTCACGTGCGAGCGCTGGTTGTGCGCGCCGTAGTCCGAGATGCGCTTCGAGCAGGGGCAGAGGCTGGTCACCGGCACGACCACCTTCACCCACATGTCGGTCTGGCCCCCGCGGCGCTCGCCGATGAGGCTGGCGTGATAGTCCATCAGGCTCTCCACACCGGAGATGGGCGCGCGCTTCATCACGAAGAACGGGAAGCTCATCTCGATGTGCCCGGCGTCGGCCTCGAGGCGCTCGGTCATGGTGGCGAGCATGGCGCGGAAGGACTCGACCGAGATCTCCCGCTCGGCGTGCAGGATCTCGACGAAGCGGGACATGTGCGTGCCCTTGAAATTGTGCGGCAGGCTGACGTACATGTTGAAAGTGGCGATGGTGTGCTGCTCGCCCGCGGAGCGGTCCTTGACGCGCACGGGATGGCGGATCTCCTTGATCCCGACGCGATTGATGGGCAGCCGGCGGGTGTCCGCCCGGCCCTGCACGTCCTCGACGTCGGCCAGGCGGGAGCGGGAGGTCTTGGCGCTGACGGGGGGCGGGGTCATGGGTGAAAGCCTACCGGATCGGCATCCGGCGCACCTATATCTGTCGAGGTATTCGACGGGATCCGGCCGGCAGACGACCCTCGCAGCCCTTCAGGCGCTGCCCACGGAGCGGATGCGCTCGTGGGCCTGCAGGCCCCACCAGCGCTCCACCGTGGCGGCGAGGCTCTGAGCATCGAGGCCGGCGGCGGCGAGGCAGGTCTCGCGCGATCCGTGCTCGATGAAGCGGTCCGGGATGCCGATCTGGAGGAGGGGCAGGGAGACGCCCTCGGCTGCCAGGAGCTCGGCCACGGCCGAGCCGGCGCCGCCCTGGACCGCGTTTTCCTCGATGGTGATGAAGGCGCGGTGACGGCTGGCGAGCTCGAGGATCAGCGCCTCATCGAGCGGCTTCACGAACCGCATGTTGACGAGGGTGGCATCGAGGCGCTCGGCGATGCGCGCGGCGGGCTCGAGCATCGGGCCGAAAGCGAGCAGCGCGAGTCCGCAGCGGCCTTCGCGCTTCAGGAGCGCACGGCCGACCGGCAGCGCGGTGAAGGCCTTCTCCAGCGGCACGCCGGGGCCGGTGCCGCGCGGATAGCGCACGACGCTCGGGCAGGTGAGGGTCGTGCCCGTGTAGAGCATCTGCCGGCATTCGTTCTCGTCGCTCGGAGCCATGATGACGAGGTTGGGAATGCAGCGCAGAAAGGACAGGTCGTAGCTGCCCTGATGGGTGGCGCCGTCGCTGCCGACGAGTCCGGCGCGGTCCACCGCGAACAGTACCGGAAGGTTCTGCAGGGCGACGTCGTGGATGAGCTGATCGTAGGCGCGCTGCAGGAACGTGGAATAGATGGCCACGACGGGCTTGAAGCCCTCGGTGGCGAGTCCCGCGGCGAACGTGACCGAGTGCTGCTCCGCGATCGCGACATCGAAGTACCGGTCCGGGAAACGCTTCGAGAACTCCACCAGGCCCGAGCCCTCGCGCATCGCGGGGGTGATGCCGATGATCTTCGGATCGCGCTCCGCGATGTCGCAGAGCCACTGGCCGAAGATCTGCGAATAGGAGGGACCCGTCGTCGCCTCCTTGAAGATCGTGCCGCTCGCCGGGTCGAAGGGCCCGGGTCCGTGCCACTTGATCGGGTCGGCCTCCGCCGGCGCATAGCCCTTGCCCTTGCGGGTCACGACGTGCAGGAACTGAGGGCCGCTCAGCTTCTTGACGTTGCGCAGCGTGCTGACGAGGGCGCGCACGTCGTGCCCGTCCATGGGGCCGATGTAGTTGAACCCGAGCTCCTCGAAGAGCGTCCCCGGAAGGACCATGCCCTTCAGGTGCTCCTCGGAGCGGCGCGCGAGCTCCCAGATCGGCGGGATGGGCTTCAGCACCTTCTTGCCGCCCTCGCGCAGATGCCTGTAGACGCGGCCCGAGAGAGCGGCGGCGAAATAGTTCGACAATGCGCCGACGTTCTCGGAGATCGACATGTCGTTGTCGTTGAGAATGACCAGCAGGTCGCTGGTGAGCGAGCCGGCGTGATTCAGCGCCTCGAACGCCATGCCGGCGGTCATCGCGCCATCACCGATGATGGCCACTACCCGGCGCGACTCGCCGCGCTGCCCGGCGGCCACGGCCATGCCGAGGGCCGCACTGATCGAGGTGCTGGAATGCCCGACGCCGAACGTGTCGTACTGGCTCTCGGACCGCGCGGGGAAGGGGGCGAGGCCGCCCGGCTGCTTGATCGTGTGCAGGAGGTGGCGCCGTCCCGTCAGCACCTTGTGCGGATAGGCCTGGTGGCCCACATCCCAGACCAGACGGTCATGCGGAGTGTCGTACACATAATGCAGAGCGACGGCCAGCTCCACCGCCCCGAGGCCGGCGGCAAAGTGTCCGCCGCGAGTGGCGACCGTATGGATCAGGAACTGCCGCAGCTCCTGCGCCACGTCCGGCAATTTCGCCACAGGCATCTGCCGGAGGTCGGCGGGTGACTCGATCTCGTCGAGCAACGGATAAGCGTTGGGCGGGGAGGTCATCTGGAGCAGTCTACACGACGCGCGGCGGCGCTCTCATTCTCTGTTGTTGCGGTGCTGCAACAGAACCTTGACGATCAGGAGGCGGTTCCGTCCTGGGACTCCGGCACGCTGAACGGCTCCGCCTCCGTCTGGCCGTTCCGTCTCAGCAAGATCTCCACTCGCTGCTGCGCCGTCTTGAGCGCGCCCTGGCAGTGGCGGGTCAGCTCGACGCCTCGCTCGAACGTTTTCAGTGCCTCATCGAGCGGCAGATCGCCCCGCTCCAGTCGGGCGACCAGGGCCTCGAGCTCCGCGAGCGCCTGCTCGAAATCGGGGGTTGTGCTATTCATGCGCTGCGCGCAGGTCTCAATGGGGTTCGCAGACGACCCCGTCCGCTTGGCGGCGCTACGCGCCGGGAAGAGGAAGCGTATACAGTTATGTAAGGAGCGGTCAAACGCGATTGACGCGCCGGCACGCCGGGCTTACAGTCGCAGCCCTCGTTAGACCCAGTCTAAGATAGGAGACAGCGGCATGAATCTCAAAGGCAGCAAAACCGAGAAGAACCTGAAAGACGCGTTCGCGGGCGAGTCCCAGGCGAACCGCCGGTACCTGTATTTCGCAGCCAAGGCCGACGTCGAAGGCTACAACGACGTGTCCGCGGTCTTCCGCTCCACGGCCGAGGGCGAGACCGGTCACGCCCATGGCCACCTCGAGTATCTCGAGGCGGTGGGCGATCCGGCCACCGGGCTGCCGATCGGCGACACCAAGCTGAATCTCAAGGCCGCGATCGCCGGCGAGACCCACGAGTACACCGACATGTATCCGGGGATGGCGAAGCAGGCCCGCGATGAGGGCTTCGCCGAGATCGCCGACTGGTTCGAGACCCTGGCCAAGGCGGAGCGCTCGCACGCCAATCGGTTCCAGAAGGCTCTCGACGGGCTCTAGGATGAAACGCTGGATCCGGGCTCCTGCCCGGCCCAGCGTCGTTGAGCCAAAAAGCGTCGTTTTTGGCTCAACGTCCGCCACCTGCGGCGGCGGGGCACGTCCCTGTGCCTGGGCACCGGCTCGTCCGTTTCAGGGTTCGGGGTCGCGCCATGCGCGATGGGGAACTAAGATCCTCCGAAGCGCCGGAGCCGGGCTCCGGGACGTACCGACGCTCGATGACAGGGTTCGTCGGCCTTCACTGTGCGGCCGCAATCACGGCAGAGAGCGCGCCTCCTC
>DASTAC010000161.1:0-28840 GCA_035713045.1 Steroidobacteraceae bacterium | reverse complement strand
ATTCATGAACGGCAGCATCATCAGGCGGGGGCTTGATTCGCAAGGCATTTCCCGGGGCGTGAAAAACAAGGATGTTTTTCCCGCAGACTACAGGGACGTATTCACGGCGGCCCGGGAAATGCCTTGCGCAGCGAGACCCCGGGGCCGAACTGCGCCAGAGTTCGTGAATAATGCGGGTTAGGAGTGCGGGGCCTGGCTGGATGTTGTAGGATGTTACCCTGCGCGGCGGCGCGCCCAGGGCGTCAACAATAAGGAGCACGGACACTATGCTTATCCTGACCAGGCGAGTGGGCGAGACCATCATGATCGGCGATACGGTCACGTTCACGGTTCTCGGCGTCAAGGGCAACCAGGTTCGATGCGGCATCAATGCCCCGAAGGAGGTTGCGGTGCACCGGGAGGAGATCTACGAGCGGATCCACCGGGAGCGCGAGGAAGCCACCCTCCGGGACGGTGAGGCCGTTCACGACGAGCCGACCGGCAGGCTATAAGACATAATCCCTACGCCGCGGACGCCGGCCGGGGCGTACCGCTGGTAGAATAGGGCCGTCCGTCCCAAAGGAGACCCTAGATGCCTCTTCCTGTGCGCCGTACCGGCAATCCCATGCTGAACGATAGAACCTTCTCGAGCCTGCCGCGGGTCGGGATCGGGGCCGGGGGCATGTCCCTCAAAGGGACGATCGACAAGGCCTTCCTGCTCCTCGTCGTGCTGATGGTCTCGGCTCTGTGGCCGTGGTCGCAGATGGCCGGCGGCAACGCGCAGGCCGTCTCCGGCATGATGACCGTGGGGCTCCTCGGCGGCTTCGTGCTCGCCCTCATCATCAGCTTCAAGGCCAATCTCGCGCCTTACCTCTCGGTGCCCTACGCCGCGCTCGAGGGTCTCGCCCTGGGCGGCATCTCGGCCATTCTGGAGCAGCGCTATCGGGGCATCGCCATCGAGGCGGTGGGCCTCACGTTCGGCGTCCTCGCCGCGCTCCTCATCGCCTACCGGGCGCATCTGATCCGCGTCACCGACAGGTTCCGGGCCGTGGTGGTCGGCGCGACGTTCGGCATCATGCTGCTCTACCTCGCCACCATGATCCTCGGGTGGTTCCACGTCTCCCTGCAGTCGCTCTACGCCCCGACGCCCCTCGGCATCGGCATCTCGCTCGTGATCGTGGCCGTGGCCGCGCTCAACGTCGTGCTCGCCTTCGACCTCATCGAGCGCGGCGTCGCCGGCGGGGCGCCGAAGTACATGGAGTGGTACTGCGCCTTCTCGCTGATGGTCACGCTGGTGTGGCTCTACATCGAGCTGCTGCGGCTGCTGTCCCTGACGCGCCGCAGCTGACGGACCCCGTTCTCATCCCGCACGGCGAGCTCTCCCCCGAGGCCCTCCTCGGGGTGATCGAGTCGTTCGTGCTGCGCGAGGGCACCGATTACGGTGAGCGCGAGTATTCCCTCGAGCAGAAGGTCGCCCACGTGCGCGCACAGCTCGAGCGCGGGCAGGCGCGCATCCTCTTCGACCCGGAATCCAACACGATCACGATCGAAGCGGTGGCCTAGCGCGGTGCCGCGCCGTCACGGGCCTCAGCGTCGCAGTCCTGCCGCGCCATTCAGCGCCCGGGACCGGGCGATGCGCGAGGCGCTGGCACCGGTGGAGAAGCGCGGCGCGGCCAGGGCGGCCGCCATTCGTCAGATCCGCCGGAAGACGAGCGTGGCGTTCGCACCGCCAAACCCGAAGCTGTTGCTCATCACGGTCCGCACCGGCGCCTGGCGCGTCTCGCGCAGGATCGGGAACCGCTCGGCCGCGCCATCGAGCTTGTCGATGTTCGCCGATCCGGCGAGAAATCCGCCCTTCAGCATCAGCAGGCAGTAGATCGCCTCGTGCACGCCCGCCGCGCCGAGCGAGTGTCCCGAAAGCGGCTTGGTGGATGAGAGCGGCGGAATCCGCTCGCCGAAGACCTCGCCCAGCGCGTTGAGCTCGATGATGTCACCGAGCCGCGTCGAGGTCCCGTGCGTATTGAGGTAGTCGATCGGCTCCTCGACGGTGTGGAGCGCCTGCTGCATGCATCGGACCGCCCCTTCGCCGGACGGCGCCACCATGTCGGCTCCGTCGGACGTGGCGCCGTAACCTGCGATCTCCGCGTAGATCGGTGCCCCGCGCGCCTGTGCGTGCTCGAGCGATTCGAGCACGAGGATGCCGGCGCCGCCTGCGATCACAAAGCCGTCCCGGTCCGCATCGTACGTGCGGGAGGCGCGCTCAGGCGTATCGTTGTACGCTGATGAGAGCGCGCCCATCGCATCGAATAGCGTGGCGAGCGTCCAGTGCACCTCGTCGCCACCGCCTGCGAAAATGACATCGTGCTTGCCGAGCTGGATCTGTTCCATGCCGACGCCAATGCAGTGCGCACTGGTGGCGCACGCCGAGCTCACTGAATAGCTGAGCCCCTTGATCCGATACGAAGTCCCGAGACAGGCGGCGACGGTGCTGCACATGGCGCGCGGCACCCGGTAGGGGCCGACACGTCGAATGCCGCGGCTGCGCAGCACGTCGGCCGCCTCGACCTGATTCGCCGAGGAGCCTCCGCCGGAGCCCACGACCAGCCCGGTCCGCGGATGCGAAACCCGATCCTCGGTGAGGCCGCTGTCGGCAATCGCGCGGGCCATCGCCACGTGCCCGTACGCGGCGGCATCTCCCATGAAACGCCGCTCCTTGCGATCGATGAGCCCATCGAGATCGATCTGCGGCACACCCGCGACCCGACTGCGCAGGCCAAACGTCCCGAATTCCGGGACGGATCGGATGCCCGAGCGGGCATGGATGAGCGACTCCGTCACGCTCGCCGTGTCGTTCCCGAGACACGAGACGATTCCGATACCCGTCACGACGACACGCTTCATGGTCGGCTGGCCCTCAAAAGCCGTCGGTCGAGGCGAACAGCCCGACCCGCAGGCCGCTCGCGGTATAGATCCGCCGGCCATCCACGGACACCTCGCCGTCGGCGATCCCGAGCACGAGACCGCGCGCGAGAACCCGTTTGATGCTCACCTGGTAGGTGACCTGTCGGGCGTCCGGCAGCACCTGTCCCGTGAATCGCACTTCGCCCACCCCGAGCGCCCGTCCGCGGCCGCAGTGACCGCGCCAAGCGAGGTAAAAGCCGAGGAGCTGCCACAGCGCATCGAGTCCGAGGCAGCCCGGCATGACGGGATCGCCCGGAAAGTGGCATTGGAAGAACCACAGGTCGGGCCGAATGTCGAGCTCCGCGCGCAGCTCGCCGTTGCCGTAGGCTCCGCCCTCCGCTGCGACGTGCGTGATGCGGTCGAGCATCAGCATGGGCCCGGTCGGCAGTTGAGTGCCGGAGCTCTCGAATGCGATGCCGCGATCAAGCTCGGACAGACGATCGAAACTCTGGCGCGCAGTGTTCAACGTCGCTCCTGATGGTGCGAAGAGGCGGCCATTGAACACCACCCGCACGCCCCGGCCCTTGATGTGCATCAAGTTGCGAAGTGCCGCGGTGTGCTGGAGGCCCTGCGCGCGGCCAGGAAGGTCGGATCGAGCGCCGGCCGGACCTTGAGGCAGCGCGGATTGACAATCGGCATCGACGAGATCCCGAGACTTTCGTAAAAGCGCATGTGCGGAGATGGGAAGCCCTCCGCAGGGCAGGAGTCGTCGAGCGGACGATGAATTGGGGTATCGCCTGTCCCACAGGACCTCATCGACCGGGGGCGGGCCTACGACGCGCTGGTCAGGGGGCGTGCTGGCGACGCTGAGGAGCCGCGACCTCGAAGGCGTGGCAGGGGAAATCCAGGCCGAAACCGGCCTCATCTACCGGGCGGCCGTAGACGGTGAACCGGTATCCGGCACCTACCGTCGATCGGTCATCCCGGCCAGCCGGCGATGCGCAATGCTCGATGACGCAATGGGATTCTTTCAGGGTGCCTTGAACTCCCTTTCCACTTAAGTGCCCCGGACGATGCGCCTTACCTCGCGCATCACCCGCTGCGAGGAGTCGTCGGTGGTTCCATCCTGGTATATGGCGATACCGATCGAGACTACGGCCCGATCCTGCCTGCAGGTGTTGATATACGCGCCCAATTGCTCGGCCGTGTATAGCGGTGGTCCGATGGAAGTATTAGGGGTGACATGAAACCAATTCGAATCGAGCCGGATCGCGCTGTGCGCCTGCAGACCCTGACCCGCGCCGTGGCGAATGAAGCGCGATCCGAAGCGCTTGAGCGGCAAGGTCGTCAGTTCACCGGCCCAGTAATCCTGCCAATCCGTCTCCACCGGAAACGCCCAGTAGTTATACGCAACCAGGCAATCGGGGTTGCCTGCCTTGATGGCGTGGCTCAGCGCTTCGTATGGCAGGTCAGGGTATGCCTCGCCGGTCTGGAACCATGAGTCGAACCAATAGCCGGCGACCTTGTCACGGTAACGCAGGCTGAACTCCCGCAGCACCCGCGCAAGAATATCCGCGTATTCCTCTTCGCTGTAGGTGGGTCGATCCACCCCGGTGCCGGGCAACTGCACCAGATCGCCGAGTCCCGGACAGTTCATGTACAGCATGAGGCGGATGCCGCGCCGATTGAGCGCCTGGGCAAGATCGGCGATCAGGTCGCGCCTCGTCGTCCACCCGGGATGGATTGCCTCCCAGGATTTGATTGGCGCCGGACAGGTGGGATCGCCGTGATTGGTTGTGAATATCACGTAGCCGGCGCCCATGTCTTCGACTCGGGCTGCGAGCGCTTCGACGTCGAGCGCATCGACCGCCTGTGCGTACGCTTTGGGCGGGCCGTGCCGCGGCGTCGTGAGATCCAGAAAGTGGAACCAGACTCCATAGCCCGCATTTACGAACCAGTCGGTATTTGACCGGTGCCGCAGCGCTCGTTCGCGCGAGCGCTGGATTTCCACCGTCTGCGCCTCCGGAGCAAGTTCGAGGGAGCGGAGGCGGAACAATTCACCGCCTTTGGGTCCGCGCACGCGCAGCTTCACGACATTGACGCCGCAGCGCAGCTGCAGCGTTTCGTGCAGAATTACACGTTCGAAATTATAGAAGCCCCTTTCCGACCAGAAGGACGTCTCGTCCGGTCCCCCGGGGTTAGGGGAAGGACCAGCCGGATCGGGCAAAAAGAAACCCTCGGTGATCTCGGCGGCATGGCGGATTGCGCTCGATCCGCAAGCTATCTCGAGCGCCGTACCCTCCTTCGTCGCTGAATAGCACGCTTGAACCTTGTAAGCGCCGGCCGCGGGCACCGGTACTTCCCAGACTACGTCGCCATCGCCGAAAAATGGCAGCATGACGTCGAGTTCCGCTGGCCCAAAGCGCACGTTGCCCGTCCGCTCGAGTGCTTCGGCAGGATAGAGGCGCACCGTGGAACCTCGCTTGCGGATGCGGGGAACCAGATCGCGGCAGACGTTGGAATGCGACTGCATCTCACGCTGAACGACCCGCGCCCGGGCAAGGCCCATCGGCGCGATGCCGGTGGCAACGGCAGAGTAACCCAGGGCTCGCAGAAAATCTTTTCTGGTGATTTTTTCGGACATTGCTCGTACCCCCGACGAACGGGGTCGCAAGTATCGCGTCCCGCCTTGACCGAATACTAATGGAAGCCGATACTATTCACCAGTGGGACAGCGTTCCATTAGCGCACGTTGCGAGTCGCATTCCCTGGATCGCGGTGCGTTCCACAACAGGTGACCGTTCGACTATGAAGCTCATACGTGTGGGAAAGAGCGGTGCGGAAGTGCCGGGTATCCTGGATCCTACTGGTATGCCCCGCAGCTTGGCTGACGTGGTGCCAGACATCACGGGTGAAGCATTAGCGCCAGAGGCGGTCGCCCGAATTCGATCGATGGATGCCTCGAAGCTTCCTCCAATTTGCGCGGGTACGCGGTATGGGCCCCCAATCGCGGACGTCGGGAAGATCATCTGTGTGGGACTCAACTACATCGATCATGCGACCGAATCGTCGATGACCCCGCCGAGCGAGCCTGTTCTTTTCTTCAAGGCAACGACGTCAATCTGCGGCGCCTACGATCCTGTGGTGATCCCAAGCGGATCACGCAAAACGGACTGGGAGGTCGAACTCGGCGTGGTGATGGCCCGAACGGCACGGAGGGTGACCGTCGCTCAGGCGCTCGATCACGTGGGCGGGTATCTCATCGTCAATGACCTATCGGAACGGGAATCGCAGCTCGAGCGGGGTGGCCAGTGGGTGAAGGGTAAGAGCTACGATACATTCGGGCCGATCGGTCCGTGGCTCGTGACGCGGGACGAAGTGCCGGACCCGAGCGCGCTTTCGTTGTGGCTCTCGGTCAATGGGCAAGTCTGCCAAGATGGCAATACACGGAACATGATCTTCAACGTTCCGACATTAATCAGTTACATCAGCCAATTCATGACGCTGTTGCCGGGCGACATCATCAGCACGGGGACCCCGTCCGGGGTCGGTCTGGGTATGAAACCTCCCAGATATTTGCGCCCGAACGATCTCATGGAACTGGGCGTCGAGGGATTGGGGACGCAGCGGCACCGGACGGTGGCCGAGATCACAGAGACATCCGATTTTCGACTTCCCAATTCCGGCTGACGCCTCAGCGTAGACCACGCGAGATCTGCTCCGCAGTCGAGCGCAAAGCTGCGAGTACTTCGTCTTGGGAAACGCGAAGGCCGGCCAGCTTCATGAACGGTACGGTCAACGCGGCCGCGGCCGCCGGACCACGCGCGACAGGCGCAGAGATGTCGACGACCGCGGGTACGACCGCGCTAGGGATTGCCGCGTAGCCCTCAGTCCGAATCGAGTCAATGGTGTTCAGAATGGCTCCGCGGGCCTGCCGGCGTATCGAGCCTGCGTATTTCTGAATCCAAAGAGCTCGAATTGGCTCCGGCTGGAATGCGACGAGGACCAGACCAGAGGTGGCTTCGAGAATTGGCCGACGATGGCCGACACGCACTACGAGCCCCAACTCGTCGGGGGATTCGACACGGGCAATCACCACCATGAACTCATCGGATGGCACAACAAGATGACACGACTGCCGAATATCGTCGGAAAGTTTGTGCATCAGCGGGAGGGCGATTTCGAGCAGTCCTGTGATCGTTGGGCGCTCCATGCCGAGCCGGAAGAGATGGTTGGTCAGAATGTAGTGATCATCATCAGGGGAGCGTTCCAAATAACCGCGCCGCTCCAGGACCTGGAGCACGCGGTAAATCTCGCTCCGGCTTCGGCCCACCGCCTGTGAAATCTGTGAAAGGTACATGGACTTAGTTGCGCCGGCGAGAAGCTCCAGAATATCCAGTCCCTTCTCGAGCGCGGGCGCCTCGTAACGCACTGCGGCTTTTGGTTTGTTGTTCATGATTCGCGAATGAAATAGCTGTAGGTAGGCAAGGTGTGAAGCATGTGCGCTGCAATGAGAAAAATCAATTGCAGCAATCGCGATCGGTGACTCCAGACACGCAGGGCTGGTGTCATAGGGGAAATGACGCACTGCTCGCTCCGGCCCAGGTGCAACGGTGGGCGACGGCAAAGCAGAGTTCATGAGGGCAAGATTCGCTCCGTTGTATATGCTCTTTGCGTCTTCGGGCGACAGATCGACTCTCCGACCGGTCACGAGCGAATGTGAAGGCGCAGCGGCTTTGGTCCCTGCCACATGAATGCTCGGAATACGCGCGTCCGACATCGACATTTTGCGCGGAATGGTGAGCGAGAAGGGCGCGTCCTTCCGCACGGGAAACGTGTGGCGCGCGACGGTCGCGCCCTAATACCTAATCATGATCGGTGAGTCGGTACACCCGCTCGGCGTTACGGTAGAAGAAATTCTCACGCTCCGCTTCGCTCCAAGGCGCCGCCAGCGTCTCGGCCAACAGGTACCACTTCATGTACCCGCCCGCAGCTTCGTTTACGGGCCAGTCACTGCCGAATAGGATTCGCTCTGGTCCAAAGGCGTCCGCCGCATGTCGCGCGTACCACAGAATTTGATCGGGTGCCCAGCGTTCCCAATCGGCTTCCGTCACCAGGCCAGAGATCTTGCATACCACGTTTGGCAATGAGGCTATCTTGCGAATCTGTGAAAGCCATGGTTCGCGCTCTCCCCGGAGGATATCGGGCTTGGCGCAGTGATCGAGGACAAAACTGACTTCTGGACACCTGCTGACGAGCTCGATTGTCTCGGCCAGCTGGTGATGCCTCAGACACAGCTCGAAGTGCATACCATGTTGCTGCACTGCCTTGACGCCCTGAACGAAAGCCGGGTGAACGGCAAATCCCGGCGGATGGTCTTGAATATTATCGCGGATGCCTTTAGCCAAAGGCAGGGCGGCGACGGCGTCCAGGTCGGAGTGGAGTTTCTCGTTCCCGGTCAGCGTGGCCCTGGCGACGATGCCTTGAATTCTAGGATCGACGAGAGAGAGTTGCTGCACCCACTGAGCCTCGCGCAAAGAGCAACTCGGATGCGCATCGGCTTCAACAAAGACAATTCGTTCGATTGGCGCTCCCGCAGAAGCCCGGAGGTAAGCGGCAAGCGGGTAGGTCCTGTCGAAAATGGATCCTGGTTCAATCCACGGATAGCGCAACATCTCGACGTCCCAGAAGTGTGCGTGAGTATCGATGACTTTCATGCGATTTCCTCCATCAGCGGGTGCAACGGCACCGCGGAGAAGTACGATCCACCGCGGTGTGCATTGAATCGTGGTTGCAGACGAACGCGCAACCCGGAAACGCTCCACTGTCGGACACTGTCAGCAAAGAACCGTGCCGGATCAAGATTCAGCCGGAAGTTGCCGCTCGGAATACCACGTTTCGGGCTGCCTGTAAGGCGGGTGGCTCAGTCGGTTGAGGCAAAACCAGATGTGCTTGCATTCATGGGCGGTACACCGTACCATATATGAACGGTCCTGAGCTATGAAGAATCTGGGGGGGGTATGAGATCCGATTGGCTGATCAAGCGGCTTGGCCGCATCGCAGTAGTCTTGATTGCCTCGTGCGCCGGAGCATATGCGGCGTCAGCGGCGGGTGTAGAAGGCTCGGTCGCAGGCACGGTTTCGCAGAAGGCCCAAACGGCGAGCCACCGGGAGCAGCGCAAGAAGCGCCGCGAACCTGCCAGTACTGCGAGCAGCGGGGCTGCGCAGCTGCAGACCGTGGTGGTTACCGGCTATGCCGAGAGCCTCGCAAAAGCCATCGACATCAAGTTCCAGGCCCCGAACATCGTCGATGCCATATCAGCCGAGGGCATTGGTCAGTTCCCGGAGCAGAATTTGGCGGAATCCTTGCAGCGAGTGACCGGCGTGCAAATCACTCGCGACCAGGGTGAAGGGCAGTTTATTAGTGTGCGCGGGCTCGACCCGAAATTTACCGATACGCTGTACAACGGCCGGCAACTGCCGTCGGGCTCCGGCACTCGAGCGTTCGACTTCCAGGTGCTGAGCGGGAATTTCGCCGAGCAGGTCGACGTATATAAATCTCCGACTGCGAATCTGCCCGAAAGTGGGCTCGCTGCCACGGTGAATGTCCAATCGATCCGACCCCTGGAGTACGGCAAGCGCCGGGCGGTAATAAGCGCTCAGGGGCTCTACGACGAGCAGGCCCGCTCCGGCGTGACGCCGGATTTGGAAGGACTGTACACGAACACCTTCTTCAATCATCGTCTTGGTTGGATAGTGGCGGTCGATCTCAACGAACGCAACGTCGACGATCAAAGTACGAGCAGCGACGGTGTGCTACCGGACTCCACATACACCGGATCCGGGACGGCCTACCGTGTGTTCAGTGTGCATACCGCGGATCAGGTCGGACTTGATAGACGCCTCAGCGCAATGAGCATGCTGGAGTTCAAGGTCAATGACAACCTCGAACTCACCCTCGATACCCTGGATTCTGAATTCGAGCAGTCATACAACTGGCTCGAAGGCAACAATTTCTACCCCGCGGCCTTCGCGCTGGGCCCGGAAACCACGCTCAGCGAGACGGTGAACCCGTCTACGGGCGTCGAAACAGCATGGGAAGGTACGAACGTGTTCGCCTGGCTGCAGGCCAACCGTTTCAATTACACTCAAAGACTGACGTCGAACGCGCTCGATGCGCGATGGACTCTCGGGAACTGGAAGGGCGACACTGAGGCCTCGTTTGGCCAGGCGCGGGAAGAAACCACGCAGATGTACGTCAGCTGGTACACGCATGCGCCGGGTGCGACACTGTCCTACGATACTACACGGGATCCGGGAGGTCCGATCAGTTTTGGTTTCGTCGGTTACGACCCAACGAATATCAGCAACTACTCATTCTTTGGCGAGCAAGGGCAGTACAAGGCGCCGACGACGGACAAGATTTGGAATTTCAAGACCGATGCTGGCCGAGAACTCGAGTTTCACGGTATCAACAGGCTTCAGATCGGCGCCGAGTATGAAAACCGCACGCTTGGAAACAGCCCCAATTGGATAACAAACACCAATGCCGGGTTCGCGACGGACATGAGTCCGTACCTGATGATGGACAATAATCCGACATTCTTCTCGTCTTACGGCGGAGGCGCCAAGTTCCCAACAAGCTTCCTGACCGTGAATTTGAACAAATTCTACAGCGCGTATCCGCTTTCCAGCTTCGTCGCCGCGCATCCACCAGTAACGACGCTAACCATGACGACCGTGGTGCAGGAGAAGTCCGAGGCCGCTTACGGACAGGTATTCTTTGGATCACAAAATAAGCGCCTGACGGGAAACCTCGGCGTGCGACTGGTGCACACCGAAGAGCTATCGTCCGGCTACGTGCCGGCGTCCAACGCGACGCTGTACTATGGTCAAACCGGTGGCGCCAGCTCGATCACCTACAGTTCTCAGGGATTGTTCGCGCGAACGAATTCCTACAACAACGTACTACCCGACGTGAATCTCACGTACCGGCTGACAGACGATCTGCTCACGCGCTTTGCGGCAGCCGAAGTGATGCAGCGGCCGGACATGAACCTGCTGGGCGAGGCGAGCAATCCCAATGCCGCCACAGGACCGCCGCCAGCGGGTACACCGTGGGTCGGTACGCTGAGCGAGGGTAACCCGAGCCTCAAACCTTACCTCGCCAACCAGTTGGACGTATCGCTAGAGTGGTACTTCGGACCGCGCAGCATCCTGGCCGGGGACTTCTTCCTTAAGGACGTGCGCAATCTTGTTCTCACGAACTACTTCAAGCAAACGCAGAACGTGACGCTGGCCGGTAATCTCACCGGCACCGGATACAACGTCGGTACCGTGCTACCGATTACGTTCTCCGTGGGCCAGCCGCAGAATGCGCCATCCACTACGATCAAGGGTGTCGAGGTCGCTTGGGAGCAGCCCTTCACATTCCTGCCGGGGTTCCTGCGGTACCTGGGGGCGCAGGCGAACTATACCCATATCTGGTCGGAGAGAGTGACGCTAAATCAGGGACAGCCTGCGGTGCCGGTAACCGGAGTGTCAGCGAACACCTACAACGCCGGCATCTATTACGACACCGGAAAGTTCGGAGTTCATGCGAACTATAACTACCGCAGTCAGTGGGTGGCTGATCCGCTGAGCTTCTTCGGTGACGGCGTCTTCGTGAAAGGCTACGGCCAGTTGGACATATCCGGAGGATACAATCTCACGCGCTGGCTGACGATCAGTGCATCGGTCATCAACGCCACGCAGTCGGCGGCGGCCCAGGTCGATCGTTACGGGATAAACCGCCTGTACGAGCTGCCCGGCCGGCGCTTCTATCTTGGGCTACACGCGACGCTTTGATGAATGAGCGGGTTCACGCTGCATTCCGAACCGGCGGCCCCGCCCGTCTTTGTGGCTGGCTCGGTGTGAAAGCGGAAGCGATTTCGGAAGACGCCTCGCGCATCAGAGACTTCGGAAAATGCGCATGATGCGGGGAGGCACGCATGATGTCCGGGACGGGCCGTGTTTCGCGGAACGGGATGGTGATCAATGAGGGGGCGATATGGTAACCCGTAGAGAGGTCATTGGGACGGCAATGGCGGGG
Organism: Steroidobacteraceae bacterium; assembly: GCA_035713045.1. Classification (GTDB taxonomy): domain Bacteria; phylum Pseudomonadota; class Gammaproteobacteria; order Steroidobacterales; family Steroidobacteraceae; genus 13-2-20CM-66-19. The sequence continues at coordinate 16,870 of DASTAC010000161.1, read as the reverse complement.
GCGGTCGCGACCGGCGTGTGGAAACGCTCACCTGCAGCAATTTTCTGGGCGGCGGAGCCGGCAGAAGCGAGTGGCGATGTCGGTCCGCTGATCCCTTCACCTCAGCCGGCCCTGAGCCGGTTCTTGGGCTACCGGTATGGCGCGTTCGTCCATTGGGGGCCCGCCACGGTATTGGGCAAGGAAATCAGCTGGTCGCGGGAAGTCGAAACGCCATGGCGGATCTACGACAATCTCTACAAGCGTTTCAACCCGGTGGAATTCGATGCGGATGCATGGATACGGATGATCAAGGGAAGCGGCTTCCGCTATCTGACTTTCGTAACAAAGCATCACGAAGGTTTCGCGATGTGGGACACGAAGACCACAGATCACAACATCATGCATTCGCCGTATGGACGCGACGTCTTGAAGGAAATTTCAGAGGCCTGCCGCAAACAGAATCTGCCTCTGTGTCTGTATTACTCGATCGCGGATTTTTATCAACCCGATTGCATCGGGGCGCGCTACGCGAACGGGATGTATATGGGACCACCCGGATACTCATTGCCAGCGGGTGAAAGGCCGGACTTCAATCGATATGTCCGGTACATGAAGACGCAGTTGCAAGAACTGACCGAAAATTACGGACCAGTGGCGGCGTGGTGGTTCGACGGCGGATGGATGAAGGAGTGGACGTACGAGCGGGGCGTTGATCTGCTCAAGTACATGCGGTCATTGCAATCGGATACGCTCACGAACAATCGCGTAGGGTGCGCGTATAACGGACGTGTGTACATACCGACTTGGTTTCCGACAGACCAGCGGCACGTCGGGGATTTTGCGGTGCTGGAGGTGGATTTGCCACGCTTTCGTCGTGATATCCCCTGGGAGTACACGACGCCGGCGAACGGAAGAAGCTATGCCTGGACAGCGGGCGGCTATGGGGAGCCAGACACTTGGATCGGTAACCTGGTGAAATCGGCGTGTGGGGATGGAAATTACCTCTTGGGACTGGAGCCGCCGTCGTCGGGACGCTTTGATCCGGAACTCGTCGACAAGCTCAGTCGCAGCCAGGTATGGCTGAAGCGCTACGGCGAGAGCGTGATTCAGACCCGAGGTGGCCCGTACAAGCGTACCAATATCTACGGGAGCACCTGTAAAGGCAAACGGGTGTATTTGCACGTATTCGATGCACGCGCGCGCTCCGAAGGGGGCTGTTGGCCGACCTGTGAGCCGGGCCAGGAAGGCGACGCCGGGCGGTTCACGCTCGTACTGCCGCCGCTGCCGGAGAAGATCGTCGGCACGTCGATGCTGAACGGTGGACAGGTTGACGTGTCCCAGGATGCCTCGGCGGTCACTGTACGAATCGACGGGAACGACCTCGAGAACCCGAGCACCATCGTCGTGCTTGACCTCGCTGGTTCGGCGGAGCAGATCGCCCCGATCGACGAGCGACCGGTCAATCGGGACGTGCCGGTGCATTCATCCAACGCGAATCATTCACGGGATCGGTTGGCATCGGACGGAAAGCTTGATACGTTTTGGAAGGCAGATCGCGGTTCCACCGGCTACGTTACCCAACCGTGGTTGCAATACGACCTGGGTCGAGAGCGCAGCATCAGCAGGGCAATCCTTTGGGAGGGCCGATACGAAGGAGAGCTGGCAAACATTCACCGCTTCTGGATCGAAATCAAGACGGACTCTGCCACGGATTGGAAGCGGATTGCGGACGTGACGGATTGGGGCTTCGCGGATAGCAAAGAAAACGTGTTCGTCGACTGGCCGATGAACGTGTTCCACCAGGAGATACGTTTCCAGCCGGTGAAGGCGCGGTATTTGAAGCTAACGATTGTCGAATCCTATGCCGCTCCGATCATCCACGAATTCGACGTCTACGAGCGATGATGGCATGGGTGACACGGGCCTCGGACGACGCGAGGGTCGGAATGATGCCGCGAGGTAGGGTTGCGTCCTTCCTGGGACGGGCCGGGCGGCAGCAGCTGACTGTGGCTTCTCGGGCCCCTGGTACGATCCGCATGGGAAAGCAGGGCAATGCCTGTCGCCCGTTCGGTCCTTCTGGCACTGCAATTCACGGTGAGCGTGGTTGTCCTGCCGGTGACCGGGAGGATGGCGTTCATATGGCCTGCCTTGCTTCGGCGCGGCGTGCGAACGATCGGAGGCCTCGGAAATGAATGGTGAATTCCGGGACAAAATCGTCATTGTGACAGGCGGGGCAAGTGGGCTCGGCCGCGCCGTCAGTCTCGAATTCGTCCGACTCGGGGCGCAAGTCGTCTGCGGCGATCGCGATACGGCGGCGGCAAATGAGCTCGGTCAGCTGGCCGCCGGCTTGAGCGGGCGACTGCATTTTGTATGCGCCGACCTTGGCCAAGTGGGGGACTGCGATCGGCTCGCACGAGCTGCCGTCTCTCTTGGTGGGGTCGATGTATTGTGCAATAACGTGGGTATTCAACCCGCGGAGAGCTTCGTGCCTGCGCACGAGCTGCCGGATGAGCTCTGGGACGCGATTCTCACGGTAAACCTGAAGTCACATTTCTGGATGGCCAAGCGCTGCATTCCGCAGATGAAAGCGCGGGGCGGCGGCGTCATCATCAATACAGCGAGCGTTCAGGGTCTCCAATCCCAGAAGGGAGTAGCGGCCTATGCTGCTTCGAAAGGCGGCGTATTGTCGCTGACGCGTCAGCTCGCTCTCGAGTACGCAGAGCACAACATTCGGGTCCTCGCCGTGGCCCCGGGAACTTTCGATACACCACTTCTCCGTCAGGTGGCGGACGGAATCTCAGACGCGACGTACATGCAGCGCCTGACCGCGGCCTATCCCATGAAGAGATTTGGTCGACCGGAAGAGCTGGCTCGAGTAGTTGCGTTTCTGGCGAGCTCGGCGGCATCGTTTATGACGGGGGAGTGCGTGACGGTCGACGGGGGCATCATGGCGCAGGGAGGGTGGGCTCAGTGAAGGGAGAGGGATGCGTGCATTGCAAAGAGGGGAGCGCTGCGGACGAATTGCAGTCCCCAGAGCTCAAGGCGTTCGCCGACACGGACCGCCGGAACTATTCCGATGCCCGTGTGAGTTGGGGTTGCTCGCATGCGTTACGGGAGTGATGAGTACGCATTTCAACCGATACGGCCGGCTTGGTGGGCGCAAACTATATGGAAAATGAACAGGAAACTCGCGAGCCGGCTGCGGGGCTTGTTCTGCACCCAGACGACAACGTCGTGGTGTGCCGCCGCGACGTACGTGCTGGCGAGATCATTGATTTCGAGGGGTACTCCGTGATCGTGCGAAGCGATGTGGCGCTTGGTCATAAGATCGCTCGGCGGGCGATTCCAGCCGGTTCGCAAGTGGTCAAGTACGGCATGTCGATCGGGGTGAGTACGGCGGACATTCTGCCGGGCGACTGGGTGCACCTTCACAACATGAGAAGCGACTACATCCAGAGTCATACCCGTCAATCAGTGAGTCGGAAATGATGATTGGAAATGGTTACCTTCGGAACGATGGGCGAAAGGGGATACGAAATATCCTACCGGTGATCTATCTGGTGGAGTGTGCACACCATGTGGCGCGGGAGGCGGTTTACCGGACGGGTGACGAGCATGTTCACCTGCTGGGCTTCCCTGGATGCTATCCGAACGAGTACGCGTTTCGGATGTTGACGTCCCTCGGTACACACCCGAACGTCGGTGGTGCGGTGCTTGTGTCTCTCGGATGCGAGGGTTTCGACAGGGAAGCATTGGGCGCTGCAATCGCGGCGAGCGGACGACCGGTCGAAACGGTCGTCATTCAGCATGCGGGCGGTACACGTCTCAGCATCGAGGCGACCTGTACGGCGGTTGCAAGGGTGCGGGCGGCAATGACGGCGCAGGAACGTAGGACGCCAGTGCACTTGAGCGACCTCACGGTGGGAACCGTTTGCGGCGGGTCAGACGGCACGAGCGGGATCGCTGCCAATCCGGCTGTCGGTCGAGCTTTTGATCGGCTGGTCGATGCCGGGGCAACGTGCATTTTCGAGGAAACAGGCGAAATGATCGGTTGTGAGAGAGCGCTCGGGGGCCGGGGCATCTCGCCGGAGGTATCCGAGGCGATTTACAGGTCTATCCGCAGCGCGGCCGACTACTATCGAGCAATGGGCTACGGCAGCTTCGCGCCGGGCAATGCTGAAGGCGGGTTGTCGACGCAGGAGGAGAAGTCGGCGGGGGCTTACGTGAAATCCGGCAGCCGGCCAATTCGCGGCGTGATCCGTCCGACGGAGCTGCCGCAAGAGCCGGGATTGTATCTGCTCGACATAGTGCCGGATTCGCCGCCAAAATTCGGTTTCCCCAACATTGCGGACAATACTGAAATCGGCGAGCTGATGTCCTGCGGCGCACACCTGACGCTGTTCACGACCGGCCGCGGGTCAGTGGTCGGTTCGGCCATATCGCCGGTACTGAAGATTACCGGGAATGCGCGCACGTACCAGCGCATGGAAGAGGACATGGACGTGAACGCCGGCAGAATTCTGGATGGCACGGCGACCATCGACGCAGTTGGCGAAGAGATCTTCTCGCTGGTCATAAAGATGGCGGCGGGATGGGCGTCGAAATCTGAACAGCTGGGGCACAGAGAGTTCATCCTGACCTACAAGTCCGCCGATGCGCTGCGCGGATTATGCGAGATCGGGGCGTAGCCGTGACAGTCGCAGCTTTCGTTGCTCGGCCCGGTCGATTGCAAGGAAAGACGGCCCTGGTCACGGCGGCGGCACAAGGGATTGGTCGCGCAACCGCCGAGCTCTTCGCCCGGGAAGGGGCGACAGTCTGGGCGAGCGACATCAACGAACCGGTCCTTGCAAGGGTTGCGTGCAACGAGCGCATGGTGCTCGATGTGTGCGACATGCAGGCGGTAAGCCACGCGCCGGAGCGGACTGGACCGCTCGACATCCTGGTCAACTGCGCCGGTTTTGTCGCCGGCGGCAGCATTCTCGAGTGCTCGGAGCATGACTGGCTGCGGTCGTTTGAGGTAAATGTGACCTCGATGTTTCGGCTGACACGAGCGTATCTGCCCGGCATGTTGCGGCGCGGCGGCGGCTCGATCGTCAACGTCTCGTCCGTGGTAGGAGCGGTCAGAGGCGTCGCGAACCGCTTTGCATATGCCAGTACCAAAGCTGCCGTCCTGGGATTGACCAAGTCGATCGCTGCGGATTTCGTCACGCAGGGAATTCGATGCAACGCTATCTGTCCGGGTACGATCGACACCCCGAGTCTACATGCACGACTGCGAGCCACCGAGGATTATGCAGCCTCTCTGGAAACCTTCAAGGCGCGCCAGCCCATGCGGCGCCTGGGCATGCCGGAGGAAGTGGCGAACCTCGCACTATATCTGGCTTCGGACGAGTCCGCGTTCACGACGGGGCAATGGCACATCATCGACGGTGGTTGGTCCAATTGATGGAAGGCTAGATTGACGCGACGGGACCAGTAAGGGGGATGTATGCGGGGACTTCTGGGGATCAATGCAATTCTTGTGGTAACTGCTGCGCTCTCGGCCGGGCCATCGCCGGCGCTTGCGACATCACCAACGCAAGATCTCAATGTCAAGGTGAATTGCGGCGCGGCAGGCGACGGCAGCACTGACGACACGTCGAGCATTCAATCGTGTATCAATACGGCGCAGACCAGTGGGCAGGGAATATATTTTCCGATTGGAACTTACAAGATAACGGCGGCCTTGACGATCTCGGCGGGCAACATGCTCCTATATGGTTCCAATGAGGGGACGACGAAAATCGTCCAGTACACGTTGGGCGCCAATGTATTCACGATCGCCAATGGCGGGTCGCCGGTCAATAGGGTGACGATCCGCCACATGCAGTTGGACTACTCTGGCACGGGGGCGACCGGGTTGACCATCTACTGCGACAATTGCTGGCGAGCACACTTTGATCATCTAGTTTTTGGTGATCCGGGAGCTGCGCACCTGTTTTCCACGGGCATATGGGCCAATGGCGGCAACGAGGTGTTCGTGGAAGACAGTGAGTTCGATCTGACGGCCTCGCAGGGCATGTACTTCACGGGCACCGGGGATGTGTATCTGTCAAACCTCGAGATAAATGATGACTCGAGTGATACGACTGTAACTGGTGTGGTTTTCGACAGCGGCGTCGGCGGAATCTACGCGACCAATGTCAATGTGACATCGGGTGAGACAGGATTCCTGTTCGAGAACAGTCAGTCGGGCGGCATACCGCCGAAATTCGGGTTTTTTGTCAATTGCCTCGGTGATACGTTGAATGGTGATGGATGGGACTTTGAGGCGGGAGAGTCGATGCGCCTGACGAACAGCTGGGCGGCAACCGGAAACTATGGAATCATTCTCAACAACGTCAATGGCATCAGTATCATGGATTCACGTATTTATAACAACAGTCAGGCGGGAATCTGGATCGAGCCGAGCGCGGTCAATGTGACGATAGAAGGTTCCAGCATTACGGGGAACTCCAGATCGTCCACCGGCGCAAGCCCGGGAGTGCTGGTTTCGGCTGGCGCTGGGCAGTTCCAGATCGAGGACAATGAGATCGGAGAGGCCGATGGCTTTGGGAACACCCAATCGTACGGAATTCTTATCAGTAGCGGCGCATCGGACAATTTCACGATCGCCGGGAATCACTTGCAGAACAACGTCAACGGGGAGTTGAGCAACGGCGGGACCGGATCGCACGTGGTGATCGCGAACAATCTCTGACGGAAGCGGTGCGCCGGCCGGCTGGGCAGGGCCAGTCTCGCGGATTGGATGTGGCGCGTATGCGCGTCGGTTACGCGAGGCGTGGCGGTATGTCAGACGCTGTTTCTGGGGGATCTACAGAGAATGGGTATCAGAGGTGGAGGCGCGGTGTCGCGATGCGGCGCGTCGCACAGGGTCGTCGCCACGGCGCAGCGCCTCCATGCTTCAGCGTGCTGGGCATTGGCGGACCTTCTTAAAAGTGCCATGCGTGAAGTCGGACCGAGATGGAACAAAACGAAGAGTTCCTGGCTGCCGTGAAACGCATCGTTGGCCGTCGGCATGTGCTGACGGCGTCTTCTGCGACGCGACGCTTCCGGTCTGCCTTTCGAGGCGGCATCGGTCCCGCCCTGGCGGTTGTGCGCCCGGGCTCGCTCGTGGAGATGTGGCGGGTACTGGAACGGTGTATCGAGGCGAGAAAGGCCGTGATAATGCAGGCGGCGAATACCGGCCTGACTGGCGGGTCAACGCCGCACGGACCCGGTTGCGGGCGCGACCTGGTGATCATCAGTGGAATGCGGCTCAACCGTGTGTTCCCCGTTGATTGCGGAAGGCAGGCGATTTGCCTGCCGGGGGCGACGCTGTGGAAACTGGAGCGGACGCTGGCGAGATTTGGGCGAGAGCCACACTCGGTGCTCGGGTCAACCTGTTTCGGGGCCACTGTGATCGGCGGAATCTGCAACAATTCAGGTGGCTCCCTGGTCCGCCGTGGGCCGGCCTACACGGAGATGGCTCTGTTTGCGCAAGTTTCATCTACGTGGCGTCTGCAACTGGTGAATCATCTGGGCGCCTCGCTACCTGACGCCCCGGAGGAGGCGCTCGCGCTTCTGGATCGCGGTGAATTCGAGCTCGATGCGGAATCGTGTGCGGAGCAGCGGCGCGGGTCAGATGCAGATTACGCTGCCCGAGTTCGGGATATCGCCTCGAGCGAACCATCGCGCTACAACGAAGATTGGCGCCGGCTGTTTGAGACCTCCGGGTGCGCCGGCAAGCTCGCAGTGTTCGCGGTCCGCGTCGATGCATTCCCCAAGGACAAGGAGACACGCGTCTTCTATATTGGCACAAATGAACCAGCTGCACTCAACCGTCTGCGGCGCACCATCCTGACGGAGTTTCTGAGCCTGCCGGTGTCGGCGGAGTATATTCATCGTGGGGCGTTCGACATGGCGGAAGATTACGGAAAGGAGATCTTCCTTGCGATCCGTTTCCTGGGTACAGGTGTCGTGCCGATGCTGCGGTTCGCGCAGGAACGACTGCACGAGCTGCGGCGCTTCATGGGGCTCGGGGGAGGCGAGCGGGGCGGTCGCCTACTGCACACCTTGGTGCAATTTCTTCCAAACCACCTTCCGGAACGGGTCAGAACGTACCGGGAGCGGTTCGAGCATCACTTGCTGCTGAAGGTGGCTGATGCGGGCATCGAGGAGGCAAGGCGCCATCTGCGGATCGCGGGTGCGGACGGAGCGTTAGAGGCGTTTGAATGCACCCCACGGGAGGCGAATGGGGCGTTCCTGCATCGCTTCGTCGTTGCGGGTGCCGCGATGCGGTTTCTGGAGGTGCAGAGGTCCGGTATCAGGGAGATCGTGCCTATCGATGTCGCGTTGCGCCCGGATGATGCGCAATGGCATGAATTTGAACCGCAGGACCTGCGGTCGGAACTGCATGCATCTCTTTCGTACGGGCACTTCCTGTGCCATGTATTCCACTTGGATTACATCCTCAGGCCGGGAATTGATCCCGCGGTCGTCAAAGAGCGCCTGACAACGTGGCTAGATGCCCGCGGAGCCCGCTATCCCGCCGAGCATAACGTCGGGAGATTGTATCGGGCGGGACCCAAGCTCGAGGCCTTCTATCGCAAACTGGATCCAACCAACACCTTTAACCCCGGGGTGGGGCAGACCTCCGCGCGGGCGGAGTGGCGCTAGCCGGGCCAAGTGGCGAGGGTCGCGGTGCCGATGAACGAGGCGAGGGAAGGGGCAGTCGCGGGCTGTGCGTCGCATACGCTGCCGCGAGCCGTTCACACCAAGGATCATGGTGGGTCGAAACGCCAGAACTGTGAGACCATGAGAGCATTGGGGGCAAATGACTTTATGAGTAAAGCACTGTACTTGCGACTCATCTGCATGGCTGCTGCCGTGGACAGCTCTGTGTATGGATACGACACTGCGGTGATCTCGGGAACAGCGGATTCATTGCGCAGACATTTCGGCCTCGATCCTCTCGCCGTCGGTTGGGTGATAGGCAGCGCCCTCCTGGGCTGCGTGCTCGGCGTGCTCATTGTCGGTCGGCTCACGGATTGGCTGGGCCGCCGTCGTATGTTCGTGGCCTCGGCACTGATATTCCTGTTGTCCGCCATTTGGTGTTACCTGGCCCCATCAGTTACTCAGCTCGTCCTGGCACGTGTCATGGGAGGGATCGGGGTCGGATTCGCTTCATTGCTCGTCCCGGTCTATATCGCCGAGATCTCGCCGGCGAGGATACGCGGGGCCTTGGTGTCGCTTCATCAGTTCGGCATCGTGACGGGTATGACGTTGGCATACGTCGTAAACGCCTGGATCGGAAGAAATGGCGATGTCGCATGGCTTGCGGATCGAGGGTGGCGCGTGATGCTGGTCACAACAGGCGTTCCAGCAGGCATTTTCCTGCTGCTCACCGTGGTCATGCCGGAAAGCCCGCGCTGGCTGATCAAGCGTGGCAAATTGGCGGAGGCGCTGGCGGTATTGCGTCGTTTGCACGGTGCAGAGGCGGCCGCGACGGAGGCGCAGGAGATCCGCGCAACGATCGAGCAGGAGCGGGGTAGGATGCGTGAGCTGTTCCGCCGGGGCGTCCGCGGCATCATGTTCATGGCGATGACGTTGGCGCTGTTTCAGGCCATTACGGGCATCAACGTGATCATGTATTACGCGCCGAGCATCTACACGTCCGTGGGTGTAGGGGCGGCAAACGCTCTGTCGTATCAGGTCATCAACGGAGTGGCATTGATTGCAGGAACCATTTCGTCGATGTTCGTGGTTGATCGACTGGGTCGTCGGCCCATTATGCTCATGGCCATCACGGCGATGGGTGTGTCGATCGGGCTGATGGGTGCGTTCTTTGGGCGGGCCACGGGCGGCGGACTGGGTTGGGGCATGGTGGCCTGCACGCTGCTCTACATTTTTGCGTTCAACTTCGGGATGGGCGGCATATACTGGGTGATGGTGTCGGAAATATTTCCGACGCGGATTCGAGGGGCGGCTTCGTCGCTGTCGGTGATGTTTCTTTGGGGGGGTAACTGGGTTGTCCTGCTGATGTTTCCAACGATGTTGAATGTCTTCAAGGGCGGCGTGTTCTACCTCTTTGCGGCTATTTGTATTGTCTGCCTTCTCTTCATGTGGTTATTTGTACCTGAGACCAAAGGCAAGACGCTCGAGCACATCGAGCGGGAACTGTTTCACGTTGGCGAGGGTGCGCAGGTGTCGATAGCCACGACTGAGACCTGAGGGTTCGGACCGTGAGTGCCGGCCGCAGGGTGAGGCGGGGCGCAGGCCAGGCTGGAGCCGCATTCCATTTCCCAGAGCTCGGCAAGGAACAGGGCTTGCGCGTCTCGTCACCGGATCCGTCACTTGTGGAGGAAGAGACATGAACAACGATCGTGCTGCCGGTCAGTGGAAGCAGATCAAGGGAAACCTCAAAGAGCGGTGGGGCAAGCTCACCGACGATGAGATCACCCAGCTCGAGGGGCACAGCGATCAGCTCGCGGGCAAGCTCCAGGAGCGATACGGCCTCGCCCGCGAGGAGGCGGAGCGCCAGGCGAAGGAGTTCAGCACCCGCCACAACTGGCACTGAGTCAGCGTCAGGGCCCTGCCGCCGGGACGGCCCGCGGCAGGGCCCATCCTCTAGCGCAACACGTCGTCCAGGAACTGCAGCAGCGCGTGCCAGGAGCGGCGGTCGGCCGCCTCGTCGTACTTGAGGCCGAGCGAGGCGTCGTTGGCCTGCGGGTTGGTGAATGCATGCCGCGTGTTGCCGTAGGCGTGAAGCTGCCAGTCGGCTCCGGCGGCGGTCAGCTCCTTGGCGATCGCGAGCACGTCCTCCGGCGGCGCCATCGGGTCATCGTAACCGTGGAGGATCAGCACCTTCGAGCCGATCCTCTTCGCGGGCAGACCCGAGGGCTTGAGCAGACCGTGAAGGCTCGCGACCCCGCGCACGTCCGCGCCGCTTCGGGCGAGATCCAACACGCACATGCCGCCGAAGCAGAACCCCATCGCGGCGATGCGGCGGCCATCGACCTCGGGCAGGCCCCTCACGGTGGTGAGCGCCTGGGTGATGCGCCGGGCGAGCAGCGCCCGATCCTGCACGAAGGGCGTGATGAGCGCCGAGCACTCCTGCGTGGTGGTGCCGCGCTTGCCCTTGCCGAACATGTCGAGCGCGAAGGCCGCGTAGCCGTGCCAGGCGAGCCGCCGCGCCTTGCGCTCCACGAACTCGCCCCGTCCGGCCCACTCGTGGGCGATCAGCAGGGCCGGCAGCGGCCCCGGCCGCGAGTCATCGTGGCAGAAGAAGCCCTCGAGGACGGCGTCGCCGTCACGGTACTCGATCAGCCGCTCGCGAATCGCCATGGGGTGCTCCTCCGGATGGGGTTGCGCCGCTCGGGCGCGGGGGAGGCGGATTCTAGCAGGGTGGTGCGGCCGCCCGGAATGCGCCGGCCCGGGCGGCTCACGACGACACGCGCCGGCCATCGGTCCCCGCGAGAGGGGACGAGGCCCTGAGCCGGGCCGCCGCGCTGCGGCTCGGCGGGTTGAACGCTCGTCGCAGCGTGTTACCCTTGCCGCGCAACTAATAACGCGAGCTGGGCCACAATGATCACCGCAGCGGAGGCGCTTCAGCGCCTCAAAGAGGGCAATCGCCGCTTCGTCGAGCGGGTCCGCAGCAAGGAGCCGCTGCTCGGCGCCTCGACCCGCCTGGAGCTCACCCAGGTCCAGGAGCCCATCGCCATCGTGCTCGGCTGCTCGGATGCGCGCGTGCCGGCGGAGATCGTCTTCGACCAGGGCCTCGGCGATCTCTTCGTCATCCGCATCGCCGGCAACATCGTCTCGCCCTCGCAGCTCGGCAGCGTCGAGTTCGCCGCCGCGCGGTTCGGGACCCGGCTGGTCGTCGTGTTGGGCCACTCCCAGTGCGGCGCCATCCGCGCGACGCTCGAGGAGCTGCGCCAGCCAGCGGAGAACCAGTCCCGCAACATCCGCTCCATCGTCGACCGGGTGCGCCCCTCCGTGGAGGTGCTCCTGAAGACCGATATCTCCAAGGATGAGGACGCGCTGATCAAGCACGCAGTGCGGGCCAACGTCGGCGTCTCCGTCAGCCACCTGCGATACGGCTCCGACGTGCTGGAGAAGCTGATCCTGAACGATGGCCTCGTCGTAGTCGGCGCGGAATACTCCCTGGAGACGGGCGAGGTCGAGTTCTTCGACTGAGGGCCGCCGGCCGATCGAAAGCCAGCCGAAGGTCGTTACGGCATTTTCCGGCGTTCGCGGCGCCTTGCCAACGCCGCGGAGAAAATTTCTCGTCAGTGGGAAGCGTTGGCCACCAACGTCGTATTGGACGCTGCTATCAGGAGCGCTTGAAGAGGAGGGTTCCGAGCAGCACCACGCCGCCTCCGAGCACCACACCGCCGACCCAGCTGGGAATCGGCCGCTCCTGGCGCACGGTGGCCTGGAAGCCGCCGAGCTTGACCACGCTCTGGTCCGAGGAATAGTGGGGCGGCCGAACGATGAGGAAGACACCGCCGGCGATGAGGAGCAGGGCGACGATCAGGGAGGCTTTCATGCCTGCATTGTAGCAGGACCGCGAGCCGGGACGTTGTCGCGGGCAGGGCGCGGGAACGGCGCGCGCGACAGACTGTAGTTCCCGACAGAGGGAGGCGGGGGGCAAGGCGCGCGCCGGTACGGGACGGGAGGGAGGGGATGGGACGGGATGGGGCGGGCGGCGGAGGCGGAGGAAGGCGTCAGGCCATCCCGCCGCTGACCGAGATGATCTGGGAGGTCACGTACGAAGCCTCTTCCGAGCTCAGGAAGGCGACGACGCTCGCCACTTCCCCGGGGAGCCCGGCCCGGTTCATGGGCACGAGGCGGGCGATGACCTCGGGACCGAAGACCCCTTCGCTCATCGGCGTCTCGATGATGCCCGGCGCCACCGCATTGACCGTGATGCCGCGGGTGGCGAGCTCCAGGGCGAGCGCCTTGGTGGCGGAATTGATCGCCCCCTTGGCGGCGGCGTAGTTGACCTGCCCCTTGTTGCCGATCAGTGCTGAGACCGACGAGATGTTCACGATCCGTCCCCAGCGGGTGCGGATCATCGGCATCAGGAGCGGTTGGGTGACGTTGAAGAAACCGTTGACTGACACGTCTATAACCCGATGCCACTGCTCTGCCCGCATTCCGGGTAGTACGGCATCATCGTGAACGCCGGCGTTGTTCACCAGTATCTGGATGGGTCCTGCGGCCAATGCTGCGTCCAGCGTCTGTCGCGTGCCTTCGGCATCCGTCACATCGAAATGCAGTGGCGTGGCGCTGCCGCCGCTCGAGGTGATCTCCTCGACGACACTTTCCGCCGCGCTGACGCCCTGGCGGGCGTGCACATACACGTGGTGGCCGTCCTTCGCCAGCCTGCGGCAGATCGCCGCACCGATGCCGCCGCTGCCACCGGTCACCAGCGCCCGCTTGCCCGTAGTGCTCATCAGACTTCTGCTCCAAACACGATGCCGGCACGGCCGCTCAAGAGCTCGCGGCCGGCGCTGGAGACGGCGAATTGATAAAGCGCGGTCCCCTCATCGCTCGCGACCCGCTCGGCGCTCGCGATCAGATCCTCCGGCAGGTCATCGAGGCGGGTGACCTGCAGCACCAGGTTGCGCAGACTGGCGAGATAGCCGGGCCGGGCGCGCCCCCCCGACATCGAGGCCATGATCGCGCCATGGACGGCCATTGCCTGGCCCGCGTACTCGACACCGCAGACCGCGCCCAGCCGGCCGCCGGCCCGCAGGGGATTGCTCTCGAGGCGGTGACTGGTGGCGCGGCAGCGGATGCGCGCGCCATCCCAGGTGAGGACCTCCTCGAGCAGGCACATCGGCCCCTGGTGCGGGATGTGACTCTCGATCCAGCGGCGATCGAGCGGCCCGCCGCCGGCGGGGCCGCGGTTGAACGGCGTGGCTCCTAGCGACACTCGCCGATCTCCACGGCCAGGCGCTGCCGCGGCAGGTACTCGATCACGACGCGGCCGGGCTCGCGGCGCGCCAGCAGGCGCAGCAGCGGGAGGCTCCGCGCCGCGGGTATTGCGGCCCGGAGCGCTTCCAGCTCGGGGTCCGCCATGCGGTCGCACGGCGCGTCGGTGAGCGCTGCGGTGATCCGCGCGAGGCTCCTCTCACCGGGTGCCGGCGCGAGCACCAGAGCCGCGCCGAACGACTCGGGGATGGGTCGCTTGGCGCGCAGCGGCTCCGGATACGAGGTCTCGTAGGCGGTGAGGAGCACCGGCGCGCCGCTCACGGTGACCTGTGTCAGGGCCTCGATCAGTCCGGCGGCGAAGCTGCCATCGTGGGCGCAGATGGCGCTGGAGGCCGCCGTGGCACCGCTCGCGATGCTCCAATAGCCCGCCGCGGCGTTGTGCACGGAGTTGTGGAAACGGGTCGGGGAGATCTGCCGGTCATCCGTGGCCAGCGTCTCGCAAATCTCGTGACAGATGAGGCCGTCGCCGCCGGAGGAGGTAAACACGGCCGCGAGGCTCACAGGATCGAGGGCGGCTGCCGCGACCGCCTGCTGCGCAACGCCGATGGCGAGTTTCACCGTGGCGCCGGTGCGCCGCCGCTCGGCGGGCGGCAGCGACTGCGGGGCGGACAGCACGGTGGGAGAGGGCTGGTAGGGCGCATCGCCGGCGATCACCGGCGCTCCCGTCTGCCAGTCCGCGAGACCCGGCCCCACGAGTCCCACGGCGCGGACGCAAGCGCTCAGCGGGGGAGCCTGTCGCGTGTGGACGATGCCGCTCACGCCGAGCGCTCCAGGACCAGGCTGCAGTTCGAGCCGCCGAAGCCGAAGGAGTTGCTGAGGGCGCGCCGGAAGCGCTCGTCCCGCCGATTGGCGCGCAGATACTCGAAACCGATCGCCGGATCGAGCTCGCGCGTGTTGGCGCTGCCCGGCATGAGGCGCTGGGTGAGCGCGATCGCGCAGATCACCGCCTCGAGGGCTCCGGCGGCGCCGAGCGTATGTCCGGTGGCGCCCTTGGTGGAGCTCGCCCTCGCCGACGGACCGAAGAGGCCGGACACCGCGCACCCTTCAGCCGCATCGTTGCTCGGCGTGCCCGTGCCGTGAAGGTTGATGTAATCGATGTCGGCGGGAGCGAGGCCGGCGGCCGAGAGCGCCTGCTCCATCGCCTGACGGGCGCCACGCCCCTGCGGATGGGGCGAGGACATGTGGTGCGCGTCGCTCGACTCCCCGCTGCCCGTGAGCAGGATGGAGCCCGACTCGACCTGCTCCGGCAGCCGCTCCAGCAGCGCGAACGCGGCCGCCTCCCCGATGGAGATGCCCTCGCGCGCCGCATCGAAGGGCCTGCAGGGCGCGGGTGAGAGCAGCTGCAGCGAATGAAACCCGTACAGGGTCGTGAGACAGAGCGAGTCGACGCCGCCCACCACCGCGGCATCGATCCAGCCGGCCTCGATCATGCGCCAGGCGGCGGCGAAGGCCTTGGCGCTGGAGGAGCAGGCGGTGGAGATGACGCTGGCGGGACCTTCGAGCCCGAGCAGCTCGCGGGCGAAGGCCGCGAGCGAATAGGAGTTGTGCGTCGCGGCGTAGTCGAAGTCCGCGGGCAGCGCGCCGGTGGCCGGATCGCGCCGCCGGTAGGCGACCTCCGTCGCCAGCATGCCCGAGGTGCTCGTGCCGAGGATCAGCCCGATGCGCCGCGGACCGAAGCGGCCGGCGCTCTCGCGCACCGCCTCGATGAAGCCGTCCTGGTGCAGTCCCAGGTGGGCGAGCCGGTTGTTGCGGCAATCGAAGCGCTCGAGCTCCCGGGGCAGCGACTCCTCGTCGACCCCCGGCACCTCGCCCACGTACGTCTCGAGCCGCACCGTCTCGAAGGTGCAGGGCGCGAGGCCGCTGCGCTCTGCCCGCAGCGAGGCGGCAGTCGCGCCGAGGCCGCGGCCGATGCAGCTCACCGCGGTGAACCGGCTGATGACGAGCGGCCTCAAAGCGGCGGGTCTCCGGCGAGAGCCGAGCGCAGCGTGACCGGTGTCAGGTCCGCGGCCGCCACCGCATCGAGCAGGCGCGGCAGCACCTCGAGCACGATGGGGGCGCCGGTGCGGCTGCGGGCCGCGTGGCCGTCGTGCAGGAGCAGAATGTCGCCCGCCCCGAGGCCGCGCGTGAGCTTCCCGAGCACCGCATCGGCGCTCTCGCTCACCGTGTCGAATCCCCGCCGCGTCCAGCTCGCAAGCTTGAGGCCGAGGCGGGTGAGCACCGGATCGAGGAACGGATTGCGCAGTCCCGCCGGCGCGCGAAAGAACGCCGGCCGCTGCCCGGTGACGATCCCGATCGTGTCCTGGGCCCGCTCGATCTCCAGGCTCATGCCGCGAGGACCGAGCAGAGAGAAGTAATGCGCATGCCGGTGGCTGTGGTTCTCGATGGCATGTCCCCGGCGCGTGATCTCGCGCGCGAGCTCCGAATGAGCCCGCACGCGCTCCCCGATGCAGAAGAACGTCGCAGGCACGTGCCGCTCCTCGAGCAGGGCCAGCACGCGCGGCGTGACGTGCGGATCGGGGCCGTCATCGATGGTGAGGGCGATTTGCCGCCGGCTGGCGGCCGCGGCCGGCAGGCGCGTCCAGTTGGGCCCGAGCAGGCGGCTGCGCGGCACCAGGCTCGCGCTCGTGAGCAGCGCGTGATCGGCGATGAGCGCCCCGAGCACCCAGGGCCAGAGCGCAGGCCTGGCGATGAGCGCCGCCGCGGCCGCGGCATGCAGGCCCACGGAGGCGCCGATGAGCGGCGAGGGCTGCCAGCGCGGCGGGCGGGAAGGGGATTCGGTCGGCAATTTCAGGCGAGCTCCGGCGCTGGCGCCGGGGCGGCCGCGCAGCCCCTATTTTTCCACAGCTTGGGGACCGGAGCGATGCACGGTCGC
>DASTAC010000160.1:0-20464 GCA_035713045.1 Steroidobacteraceae bacterium | reverse complement strand
GTACAGCGCCATGCTGGCAGCGACCCAAGTCGGCCACTCGGACGCTGGTTCGCGCGTTGCCTGGAAAGCTGACACACGCGCCGGTGCGCACACCGCAGCACCGGCCGCCGCACGGGTCGCTGCACTCACCTCGGCGCCGGTCACCGCACCCGACCCCGCCCGCATCGCCGATGCCGTCCGGCGCCACGGCAGCGGGGCGAACCGGTGAAGCTGTCGCACTTCTTCATCGACCGCCCGATCTTCGCGGCGGTCCTGTCGGCCTTCATCACGATCGCAGGCGCGATCGCGATGACGCAGCTGCCGATCAGCGAGTACCCGGAGGTCGTGCCGCCGTCGGTGATCGTGCGCGCCTCCTATCCGGGGGCCAATCCGAAGGTGGTGGCGGCGACGGTCGCCGCGCCGCTCGAGCAGTCGATCGTCGGCGTCGAGAACATGCTCTACATGTCCTCGACATCCACCATGGACGGCTCCCTCACACTCACCATCACCTTCCGCGTCGGCACGGACATCGACCGCGCGCAGGTGCTGGTGCAGAACCGCGTCTCCCAGGCGTTGCCGCGCCTGCCGAGCGAGGTGCGCAATCTCGGTGTCACCACCACCAAGAGCTCGCCGAACCTGACGATGGTGGTGCACCTCTACTCCCCGGACAACCGCTACGACACGCTGTACCTGCGCAACTACGCGGTGCGCAACGTCAGAGACGTGCTGGCGCGGCTTCCCGGCATGGGCGACGTGCAGATCTTCGGCGGCGGCGACTACGCCATGCGCGTCTGGCTCGACCCGCAGAAGCTGGCCGCGCTCGGCCTGACCGCCGGGGACGTCATCGGCGCGATCCGCTCCCAGAACATCCAGGTCGCCGCGGGCCAGATCGGCGCCCCACCGGATCCGGGCGCCGACTTTCAGCTGGCGCTCAATGCCATGGGCCGGCTGCAGACTCCGGAGCAATTCCGGCGCATCGTGCTCAAGACCGGCGTGGACGGCCAGGTCGTGCGCCTGGGCGACGTGGCGCGTGTCGCCATGGGCGCGCAGGCCTACGGCATCCAGAGCTACCTCGACAACCAGAGCGCGGTGGCGATCCCGGTCTTCCAGGCGCCCGGCTCCAACGCGCTGCAGCTCTCCGACGAGGTGCGCGGCACGATGGCGCAGCTCTCGAAGAGCTTCCCGCAGGGGATGAAGTACGCCATCGTCTACGACCCGACGGTGTTCGTGCGTCAGTCCATCGATGCGGTGGTGCACACCCTGCTCGAGGCCGTGCTGCTGGTCGTGCTGGTGGTGATCCTCTTCCTGCAGACCTGGCGCGCCTCGGTCATCCCCCTGATCGCGGTGCCCGTGTCGATCATCGGCACCTTCGCGGTACTGCTCGCGTGCGGCTTCTCCATCAACACCCTGTCGCTCTTCGGCCTCGTGCTGGCGATCGGCATAGTGGTCGATGACGCCATCGTGGTGGTCGAGAACGTCGAGCGGCACATCGCCAACGGTCAGACCCCGCGCGAGGCGGCTAAGGCGGCCATGAGCGAGGTCAGCCGCCCGATCATCGCCATCACGCTCGTGCTCTGCGCCGTGTTCGTGCCCGTCGCGTTCGTCAGTGGGCTCACCGGGGAGTTCTACCGCCAGTTCGCGCTCACGATCGCCATCTCGACGGTGATCTCGGCATTCAACTCGCTCACGCTCTCGCCCGCCCTCGCGGCCGTGCTGCTGAAGCCCCACGGCGCACGGCCCGACGCGCTGACCCGGTTCATGGATCGCCTGTTCGGCGGGTTCTTCCGGCGGTTCAACCGCGGATTCGATCGCGCCGGCAACGCATACCAGCGTGCGGTGGCCGGCGCCGTCCGCCGCCCCGGCATCGCGCTCGCGGTGTACGCCGGTCTGATCGGCCTTGCCTATCTCGGGTTCGCGACCGTGCCTCACGGCTTCATTCCGCAGCAGGACAAGCAGTACTTGGTCGCCATCGCACAGCTGCCGCCCGCCGCATCGCTTGCGAGAACCGAGCGGGTCATCAAGGAGATCGGCGACATCGGCATGCGTCAGCCCGGCGTGGAGCACGCCGTGCAGTTCGCCGGCATGTCCGTCAACGGCTTCGTGCCGAGCTCGAGCGCAGGCCTCGTGTTCTTCGGCCTGAAGCCGTTCTCGCAGCGCAGGTCGGCCGGGCTCTCGGCCGGAGCCATCGCCGCGGCCCTCAACCGCAAGCTCTCCGCCATCCAGGGCGGCATGGTGGTGGTCTTCCCGCCGCCGCCCGTCATGGGCCTCGGCACTCTGGGCGGCTTCAAGCTGGAGGTGGAGGATCGGGCGGATGCCGGAACCAGCGCGCTCTACGCCGCAGTGCAGAAGGCGCTGACGGAGGGCTACGCGAATCCGGCTTTGGCCGGCCTCTTCAGCAGCTACCAGGTCAACGTGCCGCAGCTCAACGTGCACGTGAACCGCGTCAAGGTAATGCAGGACCACGTCAGCCTGGATGATGTGTTCCAGACCCTGCAGGTCTACCTCGGCTCCCTCTATGTCAACGACTTCAATCGTTTTGGGCGCACGTATGAGGTGATCGCGCAGGCTGACGCGCCGTTCCGCTCCCACGTCGACGACATCCCGATGCTGCAGACGCGCAACGCGGACGGGCAGATGATTCCGCTCGGCTCCTTCGTCACGGTGAGCCGAACGTTCGGACCTGACATCGTCCAGCGCTACAACGGCTACACCGCCGCCGACATCAACGGCGGTCCCGCGCCGGGCTATTCCTCCGGCGCAGCGCAGGCCGCCATGACGAGAATCCTGAGCAATACGCTGCCGCCCGGCATGTCCTTCGAGTGGACGGACCTCGCCTATCAGCAGCTCATCTCGGGCAATACGGCATTGATCGTCTTCCCGCTCTGCGTGCTCTTCGTGTTCCTGGTGCTGGCGGCCCAGTACGAGAGCCTGACGCTGCCGCTCGCCATCATCCTGATCGTGCCGATGTGCCTCCTGGCGGCGATCAGCGGCGTCCTGCTGGACCACGGCACCAACAACGTCTTCACCCAGGTCGGACTGTTCGTCCTCGTCGGCCTCGCCTGCAAGAACGCGATCCTCATCGTCGAGTTCGCAAAGCACCTGCAGGAAGAGCAGGGACTGGACGCAGTGTCCGCCGTGTTGCAAGCCGCTCGCCTGCGTCTTCGGCCGATCTTGATGACTTCCTTCGCCTTCATCATGGGGGTCGTGCCGTTGATGCTGGCGAGCGGCGCCGGAGCGGAAATCCGTCATGCGCTCGGCACCGTTGTGTTCGCCGGCATGCTTGGCGTCACATTCTTCGGCCTGCTGCTGACGCCAGTGTTCTACGTTCTCATCCGGAGAATGACCTCGCGCGACGCTCCCGGCCAGGAGCCCGAATCGCCAGGCCCGGGAGGAGCGCTTTCGGCGGACATCGCCGGGAGCGATTTTGGCCGGCGGCAGCCTGCCGCAGGCGCGGCGCACGGATGAAGCGGAGCAAACCTGTCATGCGCAAGAGCATTGCCCTCATCGCCCTCAGTGCCGCCCTGTCGGGGTGCACCGTCGGGCCGAGCTACGTGCGGCCCACCACACATGTCGCGAATCGGTTTCCGACCGCAGCGGCGGGAGGGGCTCAGTCGGCCGGAAAACGCATCTACTCCAGCTCGCGGACGCAGATCGAGTTCTGGAAGCAGTTCGACGATCCCGTGCTCGACACCATGGTGAGCGACGCGCTGCAGGCCAACTACGACCTGCGTATCGCGCTCGGACACCTCGTGCAGGCGCGTGCGCTGCGCAACGAGTCTCTTTACGGCCTCGCGCCGACCGTCACCGCCTCCGGCGGCTACACCAAGCAGCGCGTACCGGCCGTCGAGGATCCCTTCGGCGGGCCCTACCACACCAAGCTCTACGACGCCGGGCTCGATGCCGCATGGGAGCTCGACATCTTCGGGGGCGTGCGCCGAGGCATCGAAGCGCGCAACGCGGAGCTCGAGGGTGAAGTGGCCAATCTGCACGACGTGCAGGTGTCAGTCATTGCGGAGGTCGCCCGCAATTACTTCGAGCTGCGCGGCGAGCAGACTCAGCTCGCGGTGGCGCGCGCCAACGTCAACAATCAACAGCAGGTGCTGGCACTGGCGCAGGCGCAGCTCGGGGCAGGCAGCGGCACCGATCTCGACGTCGCGCGGGCTCAGGTCCAGCTCGATACCACCCTCTCCACCATCGGCCCGCTCGAGGCCGCGGTGTCGCGCTCCATTCACCGCCTGAGCGTGTTGACGGGCCGCCAGCCCGACGCGCTCACCGGCGTCCTCAGCGCTCCGCACGCGCTGCCGCCGCTGCCGCGGATCATCCCGGTCGGCACCCCGGAGGAGCTGCTGCGCCGCCGGCCGGACATTCGTGCCGCGGAGCGCAATCTCGCGGCATCGACCGCCCTCGTCGGCGTGGCGGTATCGAATCTCTTCCCCAAGGTCACCTTCACCGGCAGCTTCGGCTTCGCGGCCGCGGAGCCTGCGGGCTTCGGCAGCGGGGGCTCGCGCAGCTACACGATCGGCCCCGGAATCACCTGGGCGGCCTTCAACCTGGGGCGCGTGCGAGCGCAGATCGCCGGCGCGCGCGCCGGCGCGGTGATAGCCTTGGACCAATATCGCCAGACCGTCCTCGACGCCCTCGAGGAGACCGAGGACGCGCTCGTCACCCACGACCGGGACCGCGATCAGCTGCTGCATGCCGAGGACGCGGCGCGGGCCAGCGCCACGGCCGCCAGGCTCGCGGAGGTCCGCTACAAGGGCGGCATGGTGGATTTCCTCTCGGTTCTGGATGCCGAGCGCACCCAGCTGCAGGCCGAGGACGCCCTGGCGCGGGCCCGCACGGGCGCCGCCACCAGCCTGATCGCCGTGTACAAGGCGCTGGGCGGCGGTTGGGAGACCGCCCCTCTGCCGAGGTACACTGAGGCTTCGATTTCCCGCTAGAGAGAGATGTCCCATGAGCGTTTCGGTGGCCGATCCGGCCTTCGCCCGCCTGGAAGCCCTGACCGAGTCCGGCCCCTGCACCGAGGAGCTGAGCCAGATCAACGAGTCCCTGCGGCGCCGCGAGGCGCTGCTCGTGGCCTCGGCCAGGGCGAGCCGGATGCTGCTCGAGGCCCCCGACGTGCGTGGGGCGATCCCCGAGGTGCTGCACCTCATCGGCGCGGCGGCCCACGTGGACCGCGTCAACGTGATGATGGCGAGGCGCGGCCCGGAAGGGGAGCCGCTGCTGGTCGTCGTGAGCGAGTGGGCGGCGGAAGGCGTACCCCCGCACATCGATGACCCGGCGGTCTGCACCTGCGACGAGCGTCAGTTCTCCGCCGTTACGGCGGAGCTGCGCGCCGGGCGCAGCGTCTGCCTCAACACGAGCGATCCGCCGGTCGACTGCGCCGGCATCACCGGATTCGAAGGCATCGGCACCAAGACGAAGGCGATCGTGCCCATTTTCGTGGCCGGCGAGTTCATCGGCATCGTGGGCTTCGACAACACGCGCCAACGGCGTGCGATCGACTCAGCGGAGCTTGCCGCGCTCGAGAACGCAGCCGGTGTCATCGGCGCGGCGCTCCATCGGCAACGCCTGATCGACGACATGAGACGAGAGCGAGAGCGCGCCGCCGAGGAACGCGTCGCCGAGCTGGCCAAGGCCAATGCCGTGATCCGCGGCAATCTCGAGCGCCTCGCGAGCGAGCCCGACCTGCATAGCTTCCTGAAGCACATGCTGCTCGAGGCGACCCGCCAGTTCGACGCCGCCTCCGGCGCCGTGGTGGTCTCCAAGGACAGCCTGCAGGAGTGGCGCATCGCCGCCCACGTGAGGGACGGGCTCGTCGAGGAGCCGCCCTACCCCATCAGCGTGCCGATGAACGGCTCCTCGTTCGGAGACCGCTTCACTCAGCCGACCGAGCCGATGTATCTCGACGTCGAGCTGCAGTCGGAGGAGTTCTGGCCGGGCATGCTGGCCTTCAACCGCCAGGAAGGCTATGCCGGCAGCGTGGTCTATCCGCTCGTGTTCGGCTCCCGCAATGTCGGATTTCTGATCCTGCGCTTCCGCCGCAACGCGGCCGAGGTGAAGCGCAGCGAGCTGCTCGTGGCGCTCGCCCAGCAGGCGACTCTCGCCGTGCAGCTTACCCGCCTCGCCTACCAGGCGAAGGAAGCCGCGGTGCTGGTCGAGCGCGCGCGCATCGGCCAGGAGATCCACGACGGTCTCGCGCAGGCCTTCACGGGGATCCTGATGCAGCTCGGGGCGGTGGAGGAATTCCCGTCCTGCAAGAAGAAGAACTCCGGGCTGGCGCTGAGCCTGACGCGCATCCGCGATCTTGCGCGCGAGGGCCTCGCCGAGGCACGGCGGTCGGTGATGGCATTGCGGCTCGATCAGACACGGCGCGCGGGTCTCGAGCTCGCGCTGCGACAGCTGGCCGAGCGCTCGACCGTCCCGGGCGGCGTGACGTGCAGCTTCGAGGGCGGCGGCATCGCCACGGGCCTGAAGCCGGAGCACGAGCACGAGCTGCTGCGCATCGCGCAGGAGGCTGTGAGCAACGCGGTACGCCATGCACGGCCCAACACCATCCGCATCACCATGGCGGATGAGACGGCGCACTGGGTCATGGCGGTGGAGGATGACGGTCGCGGCATGGAGCAGCGGCCCGAGCACTATGCGCGCGAGGGCTTCGGATTGACGAGCATGCGCCAGCGCGCGAGCGCGATCGGCGGGGAATGGCAGATCGAGAGCCAGCCGGGCACCGGCACACGGGTCAGCGTGCGGCTGCCGAAGCGCAAGGCGGCAGCGTGATGGTCGCGGTACTGACGAAGAAGAAGATCCGGGTGATCCTGGCGGACGATCATCCCGTGGTTCGCGATGGCCTCGCGGCCATGGTGAACCAGCAGGCGGACATGGAGGTCGTCGCGGAGGCGGGCGACGGCGATGAGGCCATCTCGCTCTACGAGCAGTATCAGCCGGATGTGATGGTGCTGGACCTGAGAATGCCCAAGCGGGACGGAGTCGCGGTGGTGCAGCGGGTGCTGGAGATCAACCCCAAGGCGCGCCTCCTGATCATGACCACCTACGATGGCGATGAGGACATCTTCCAGTGCCTGAGCCAGGGGGCGAAAGGGTACCTCCTGAAGGACGCGCCGCGGCAGGAGATCCTGTCGGCGATCCGGGCGGTGAGCGAGGATCGGCCCTACACCTCATCGTCGGTGGCGGCGAAGGCGCTGCAGAGGATGGCGAAGCCCAGCCTGACACAGCGGGAGCTCGATGTGCTGGAGCTCGTGGCTCAGGGCCGAAGCAACAAGGACATCGCGCGCCGGCTGTCGATCACGGAAGGCACGGCCAAGACGCACGTGAAGTCGATCCTGACCAAGCTCGATGCGATCAGCCGGACCGAGGCGGTGGCGGTCGCCCACAAGCGCGGGCTCATTCGACTGTAGGCAGCCTGAAGATGATGCGGCGCTCGCTGCCGGATCGCCGCCCGAGAGTGTCGGGCCGGAACGCCATGGGGCGCGGGCTGCCAGTCAGAATCAGCCCGAGCGGACATCCCGACGACGAGAGCGATGCCTGCTCTCCTGCGAGGACCCATGCGTCTCATTGCTGAGCTGGAAAATCGCATCGCCGCCGACCCCGGGCTCTTTCGCGCGCAGTTGATGCGGGAAGACATCGCGCGGCTGCACAAGCTCGAAGCATTGGCACGCTCGACGCCTGAGCCTGAGCCGTATCGCCGCGCCGGGCGCAAGCTCGGCTGGACGACTCTCGATGCGCGGACGGGCGAGCTCGGTAGCGAGCTGGATGAGTTGCTCGATGCAGTGCGGGAAGCAACCGTGAACCCCTCGGACGCTGCCGATACACGCACGATTGCGGCCTGGCATGCGCTCGCGCGTCTGCGCATGGAGCGTCTGGTGGGATGTCTCGGGACACCGCTGCCGAAGCTGACTGAGTAGTAATGGTGGCGAGCGGAGCGGTCGCGGGAGGCGCGGCCCATCTCGTGTTGGCATCGCCTTTGCCAATGGCAAAGGGTAATGCCCGAGCTCGGATCGGGACGGCGCCCCCCGATGAGCCCGCTCGAATCCACGATGCAGAAGCGGGGCGCGCACCGGAGTCGGCGCCGAGGAGACGCGGGCCGCCCC
The DNA here is from genome assembly GCA_035713045.1 of Steroidobacteraceae bacterium. GTDB lineage: Bacteria > Pseudomonadota > Gammaproteobacteria > Steroidobacterales > Steroidobacteraceae > 13-2-20CM-66-19. The sequence continues at coordinate 12,374 of DASTAC010000160.1, read as the reverse complement.
GGGCGCGGCCCGGGAGTCGCGGGAACTCCCGGGCACGCTTGCAGGATCGAGGAGGATCAGTTCCTCGCGACGCTCTGCGCCGCAGGCTCGACGCGGTACCAGAGCACGGCGGCGGTCATGGGCTTGCGGTACTGCGGGGAGACGCCGACGAAGAGCTCGTGCAGCTGCGGGTCGAGGAAGGAGGACTTCGCGCCGAGCGCGGAAGGAACGCGGGCGATCTCGCGATAGTGGTCGGGGTCGAGCTCCTGATACACCCCGATCTCACCCACCGCTCCCGGCACATAGATGCGCTTCAGCGCGGCATCGAAGGAGATGCCGTCGTTGATCGCCGGCACATCGAGGGTCGCGACGATCCTGCCGTTGCCGGTGTCGAGCGCGAACATCTTCGTGGGCTTGCGCGTCACGACGAACAGGCGGTGATCGGCCTCATCGAGGGCCATGGCGAGATTGAGCTTCGCGCCCTCGATCGGCCAATGGCCGATGATCTTCAGGGTCCTCTTGTCGATGATGTCGACCTTGTCCTTGTCCGCGATGTTGATGAAGATGCGATCGCCGTGCTGCTCGGCCTGCATGGTCTCGACGTGGTCGGAGTCGAGCTTCAGCTTGCGCAGCACCTTGCCGGTCCAGGGATCGATCTCGTTCAGCCAGCAGTTCTTCAGGTGCACGTCGCTGCCGCCCGAGACGATGAAGAGATGCCTGCTGGAGGGGTCGTAATACTCCGTGTCCGAGCCCGGCGCGAGGCGGATGTAGCCCAGCACCTTGTAGTTGCGGTCATCGATGATCCGCGGGCCGCTGTCGTCCGTGACGATCACGCGGTGGGTGCCGGGAACCAGGAAGAACGCGTGCGGGGTCTTGAAGGTCGTGAGGGTCTTCAGGTGCCGGCCCGTCGTGAGGTTGAACACCTCGACGGTGCCGTGATCCTCGGCCGCGACGAAGAGCTTGTTCTCCCCGACGTCGGCATACAGGTGATCGACGTCGCCGTCGTATCCTGGAAAGTTGGTGCGGTGCTCGAGCGCCAGCGGCTCGTTGGCCGGGGCCGCGAATGCCATCGCCGCGGACAGCGTGCCCGCCGCTGCGAGGCTGGAGACGATCAGGAGACGCCTGAGATTCATCTGGATGCTTCCCTCTTCTCTGTCGTGGACCGAATCGATGCGTTCGCGCGCAGGCCACGGGAGCCTGCGGCTCCCGTGTCGGGCGCATCAGGTATACGGGTCGACCAGCTTCGCGGCCGAGGGGATCTGCCGGGCGATCTCGTTGCGGATGCGCACCGCCTCGGCGTGCTTCGCCTTCTGATTGGTGTGCGCGGTCAGCGGGAACACCACGCCGAGCGCGCCGATGCGCTTGCCGGCGGCGTTCTTCAGCGGCAGCTCCACCTCATAGCGCATGAGATCCTTGTTGACCTCGAGGTTGGTCTTGCCGTCGCGCACGACGCGCATATCGTCGCTGTCGGCGCGCTTGCCGATGCGGCCGATGTTGGACGCCAGGATCTCGGGATTGGCATTCTTCGGCGTGGCGGCGTGGATCGCGAGGATCAGCACGTCCCGATGCTTCGCGAGCTCCGTGTCCACGATGTGCTGGGCATAGGAGTCGAGCGGGATGTTGGCATCGAGGACCGCCTGCTGCACCAGGTTCGCGGCATAGGAGGTGCGGCGGGCGAGCTCGTTGCGGACCCGGAAGGCCTCGCGGATCAGCGCCGGACGCGATTTGCCGTGCAGCACGATCGTCATGACGCCGGCCTTTTTGTGCGACATGTCGAGCATGGGCACCTCCGCGGTGAGCTGCTTCGAGGCCTTCTCGTACGAGAAGTGCGCACGCCAGGCGTGCAGCGCCTGCGCAGCGGCGCCCGGGGGCGGATTGCCGGTGTGCCCATCGCTCGAGGCGATCGACTCCGGCGTGCTGCTCCCCGGCACGGTGATGTAGAGCGTCATCGCGCTGACATCCGGGTGCACGGTCATCAGCCGCGTGACCAACTCCTGGCCATAGCTGCCCTGCCCGATGACCGGGGGAGCGGTGGCGGCGAGCGCGGAACCCGCGACGAACGCCGCGGCAGCCAGCGCGGCGAGCACCCTCAGACCGATATGTCTCATCTTATGACCCTCAAGCGGAATTTCGTTGGTGGACGGCGGCCGAGTTGCGGTCGCTGCCGCGCGAAGCTCGCCCGCGCCGGCGGCTCCCGGCCGTGCGCGGGAGAGGCTAGCCGTCCAACCTGACGAATGTCTGTCAGCTACCTGAAACCAAATTCATGGAAGGCCGAGGCGCAGCCCGCGCCGCCGCGCCGGAACTTTCCCGCCGGGCCCCCGTTGACCGAGGCACCAAGTCATCGAGCCGGCATGGCACGCCCTCCGCCGGCGGGTTGATCACAGGGCTGGCCGCTGGCGGCGCCGCAGGCGACTTCAGCCAATGGAGAGACACATGAATCCGAGCTTCACTGCGACGAATGGCGAGAACATTTCGGAAGAGGCCTCGCGCCAGACCGAGCGCCTTGGGGACGCGGCGAGCGATGCGGCCTCGAGAGCTTCGAGCACCGCTCGCGAACGCGCCGACCAGGCGCAGCGCTGGGCCAAGTCACGCTGGGACGACCTGCAGCGCAACGTCGAGTCCCAGCCCTACCAGTCGACCGCATGGGCTCTGGGGATCGGCTTCGCGGCGGGGCTGCTCGTGATGGCAATGCTCCGCGGCCGCAGGTGAGGCTCCGGAGGATTGGCCGGAACGGAAGCCACGGCGCCAGGGCGATCCCCCCGCCGTGATGCTTCTGTGACACATCGGGCCGGCGGGCATGGTCTTCTTGGGCCATGCACCGGATCGGCGTCGTCGGCCTGTCATACCGCCATGCCGGCATCGACGATGTCGCGCGCCTCTCCATCCCCAAGGGGGAGCTCGAGGCGCGCCTGCCCGCTCTTCGCGAGGCGCTCGGGGTGTCCGAGCTCCTCTATCTCGGCACCTGCAATCGGGTGGAGCTCGTCTTCGCCACCCAGGGCGGTGAGTCCGCGGGCGACCTCCGCCAGCCCGCCCTGGAGCAGCTGACCGGCCGGCCGGCACCGCACGGACAGGCCTCGCGGCTGCTGCGCGCCTGGGCCGGCGAGTCGGCCCTCGAGCACGTGCTCCTCCTCGCCTGCGGGCTCGACTCCGCGCAGGCGGGCGAGCGGGAGATCGCCGCCCAGCTGCGCGGCGCCTGGGAAGCCGCCCGCGCCGCCGGCACGAGCGGCCCGATGCTCGACCGGCTGATGGGCGAGGCGCTCGGCATGGCCAATCGCGTGCAGCGCCTGCATTCGGGAACGGGAGCCTCCTCGCTCGCCGACCTTGCCGCGGCACGGGTGCTCGAGCATCTTTCGGGGCACACGGGCACCGTCGCTCTGGTCGGAGTCTCTCCCATGACCCGCCGGTGCGGACTCGCGCTCCATCGCGCCGGCGTCCCGCTCCTCATCGTGAACCGTACGCTCGCGCCCGCGGCGGAGCTCGCGGAGAGCCTCGGCGCGCGCGTCGTCCCCCTCGAGCGGTTCCGTGAGCACCCCGAGGTCATCGCGGCCCTGGTGCTCGCCGCGGGCGGCGGTGCGGTGCTCGATGGCCCCTCGCTGCAGCAGCTCGCCGGGAGCACCGCCCGCGCGCCGCAGGAGCGCTCGGGGTCGAGACACGCCGGTGCGCCGCTCGCCGTGGACTTCGGCGTCCCCCCGAACATCGATCCCGAGGACGCCCTGCGCGCCGGCATCACCCGGATCGGGATGAGCGACCTCGTGCAGGAGGTGCAGCAGCGCCGCGTGACCGAGCTGCTGCGGCTGGCGCCCGTCCGCGCCGCCATCGACGACCGCCTGGCGCGCCTGCGCGATGAGATGGCCGCGCGCGCCATCGGACCGCATCTCGCGCAGCTGCGCGGCGCCTTCGAGCGCATCGCTGCGGACGAGCTCGATCGGGCGCTCGCCGAGGAGCTGCGCGAGCTGGCCCCGGATCAGCGCGAAGCCATCCGGCAACTGACCTCGCGGCTCGCGCGCCGTCTGGCCCATCTGCCGATCTCCGGGATGCGCGCAGCCGCCACCCACGCGAGCCCGGAGGTCATCGACTCGTTTTTCCGGGAGGCGCGCCTGCATCGGACAGCCCCCCGCCCCACCCCGGGCGCGGTCCGGCCATCATCGCCCGAGGATGCCCTCGAGGCTCGCGCTCGCGAGGGAACGAGCGCCCCGGGAAATTCACTACCATAGGAGCCTCATGAGCCATTTCCCAGAGGGCCCTGCCCGGCGCCCGCATCCCCGCTCGCAGGCGCTCTACGAGCGCGCCACCCGCGTCATTCCGGGTGGTGTCAACTCCCCCGTGCGGGCATTCCGCGCGGTCGGCGGTACGCCGCTCTTCTTCACGAGCGGCCGCGGCGCGTACCTGACGGATGCCGACGGACGGAGCTATCTCGATCTCGTCTGCTCGTGGGGGCCCCTGATCCTGGGACACGCGCACCCTGCGGTGGTGGAGGCGATCGCACAGGCCTGCCGGCTGGGCACGACGTTCGGCGCGCCTTGTCCCGGCGAAGTCGAGCTGGCGGAGCGCGTGGTCGCCTCGTACCCCGGCATCGAGCAGGTGCGGCTGGTCTCGTCCGGCACCGAGGCCGTGATGAGCGCCATCCGGCTGGCGCGGGCGTTCACCGGCCGCGATCTCATCGTCAAGTTCTCCGGCTGCTACCACGGGCACGCGGATCACCTGCTGGTCGCGGCGGGGTCCGGCCTCGCAACGTTCGGCCGTCCCTCCTCCGCCGGCGTCCCCGAGGCCTTCACCGCCTGTACACGGGTGATGCCGCTCGATGACGAGGCCGCGGTTGCGGAGCTCTTTGCCCGTGACGGCGGCCGCATCGCGGCGGTGATCATCGAGCCGGTGCCGGCCAACCACGGACTGCTGCCGCAGCGGCGGGAATTCCTGGAGAGCCTGCGCGCCCTGACGCGCCGGCACGGCGCGCTGCTCATCTTCGATGAGGTCATCTCGGGCTTTCGCCTCGCCCGCGGCGGTGCGGCCGAGCGGCTGGGGATCGTCCCGGACCTCGCCACCTTCGGCAAGGTCATCGGCGGCGGCATGCCCGTCGGGGCCTTCGCCGGGCCGCGGGACGTCATGGCCCGGCTGGCGCCCGATGGCGATACCTATCAGGCCGGTACGCTCTCCGGCAATCCGCTCGCCATGGCGAGCGGCATCGCCACCCTCGATGCGCTCACCGGCGAGAACGGCTGGTCGAAGCTCGAGGCCCTGGGCGCGCGGCTCGAGGCACTGCTGCAGCCGGTGCTGCAGGAGGCGCCCTTCCCCATGCACCTGGTGCGCGTGGGCTCGCTCTTCTGGTTGTCGATGCACGAGGGCGGCGCGCCGCGCACTGCGGCGACGCTCCCGCACGAGGCGGCCGGGCGTTTCGGGGCGCTCTTTCACGCGATGCTGGCCGAGGGCATCTACCTGCCGCCGTCGGCTTACGAAGCCTGCTTCCTCTCGCTCGCCCATACCGCCGCGGACCTCGAGCGCTTCGCGCAGGCGCTGCGCCGCTCGCTCGCCGCGCTGAGGTGAGAGCCCGCCGATGAAGGCCCCACGCGTCTTCCAACTCACCGCGCTCGCGCTCGTGCTGGTCTCGGCCGTGCAGGTGGGCTGGTGGCTCTTCGACCAGCATCGCCTGGCGGTCGAGAAGTATCGGGAGATGCATCAGGTCTACGTGCAGCAGGTGGGAGCCGCGCAGGCGCTGCTCGATGCGGGCACCGCGCCCGCGCGCGTGCGCGCGCTGTTGCCGGAGGTCGCCGTCTCCCACCGGCAGGCGGCGCTCTCTGCGGACGTCGACCAGCGGCTCCTCGCCGAGGAGCGGCGGCGCATCGCGCAGTACTCCTGGGAGGGGTCCTTCTTCATCATCGCCCTGGCCGCCTGCATCGCCGTGATCGCGCGCGCGCTGCGCGCCGAAGCCCGCGTGATCGAGGAGCAGGAGAGCTTCCTCGCGCTGGTGTCACACCAGTTCAAGACACCGCTCGCGAGCCTGCAGCTCTCGCTCGAGACCATGGCCCTGCGGCCGCTGTCGCCCGAGCAGTCGAGGACCCTGATCGAGCGCATGCTGTCGGATCTCGGGCGCATGGAAGGCATGGTGACGCAGATCCTGGAGAGCATGCGCCTCGACCGCGGCCGGATCGACCTGAGGAGCGAGCCGGTCGATCTCGCCGCAGCCGTGGCGCGCGTCATCGCCGGCTGCGAGGAGCGCGCCGCCAGGGAGCACATCACCATGAGCGCCGAGATCGAGCGCGGGTTGGAAGTGATGACCGACCCGCTGGCGCTCGATGTCATCCTGCGCAACCTGCTCGAGAACGCGCTCGCCGCGGTGGCGCCGGTGGGCGGTGGCACCGTCGCCTTCACCGGGCGGCGCGCCGGCGGGGAGATCCAGCTCTCGATCCGCGACAGCGGTGTGGGCTTTCGCCCGAGCGATGCCGCGCGGCTCTTCCAGAAGTTCACGCGCCTGCACCCCGGCGGCGGCGGCAGCCGGTTCGGCACGGGCCTCGGCCTCTACATCGTCATGAGGCTGATGCAGCTTGCCGGCGGCCGCGTCAGCGCGCAGAGCGAAGGCGTCGGACAGGGCTCGACCTTCGTGCTTGCGTGGCCCGCGAGCCAGCGGCGGCACGCTCAGCCGCTCGACCTGACCGACGACAGCGGAACGCTGGCGCAGCCGGTGCGGCGGGAGCACTCTTGAGCACGGAGCAGGCGCGCCGCATTCTCGTGGTGGAGGACGACCCGCACCTCGCGGCGGGGGTCGTCGAGAACCTGCGCGCGGAAGGATACGAGGTCGACACCGTGGCCGACGGGCGGCGCGCCCTCGATTGGCTGGAAGAGAGGACCTGCGGGCTCGTCCTGTTGGATGTCATGTTGCCGGAGCTGGACGGCTTCACCGTCTGCCGGACGCTGCGCGAGCGCGGAGACAACACCCCGGTTCTCTTCCTGACGGCGCGCGGCGACCCCATCGACCGCGTCCGCGGCCTCGAGGCCGGAGGCGATGACTACCTCGGCAAGCCCTTCCACCTGCGCGAGCTGCTGCTGCGGATCCGCGCGATCCTGCGCCGCTGGGACTGGTACAAGAGCGCCTCGTCGGCGGAAGGCGCCGTGCTGCGCTTCGGCGGCAACGAGGTCGACTTCCGCGCGTTCCGCGCCCGATCGTGGAACGGGACGGCGCAGGAGCTCACCGAGAAGGAGGCCATGATCCTCAAGGTGCTGGCCGAGCGGCCGGGGGAGATCGTCTCGCGCGAGGATCTGCTCGAGCGGGTGTGGGGGTATGACGTCTTCCCCTCCACGCGCACGGTGGACAACTTCATCCTGAGGCTGCGCAAGCGCTTCGAGCGCGATCCGGCCGAGCCGCGGCACTTCCTGACCGTCTGGGGCGTCGGCTACCGCTTCATGACCGAGGGCGAGACATGAGCCCCCCGCAGCAACTGCGTATCGGCACGCGCGCCTCCGCGCTCGCGCTGTGGCAGGCCCGCCACGTCGAGCGGCTGATCCGTGCGCTGCCCGGCGCTCCGCCGGTGGAGTTGGTTCCGATCACCACCACGGGCGATGTCCGCACGGACGTGCCGCTTTGGGCGATCCGCGGCCGCGCGTTCTTCACGAAGGAGCTCGACCGGGCGCTGACCGACGGCAGGATCGACATCGCGGTGCACAGCCTCAAGGACCTGCCGACCGCGATGGAGCCGGGCCTCGCCCTCGCGGCGGTGCTCGAGCGCGAGGATCCCCGCGACGCCCTGATCAGCCGCGACGGGACGAAGTTGCCGCAGCTGCCGCACGCAGCGCGCGTCGGCACGAGCAGCCTGCGCCGCCGCGCCTTCCTCTCTCGCGCCCGGCCGGACCTGACGCTGCTCGAGCTGCGCGGCAATGTGCCGACCCGGATCGAGCGCCTCGAGCGTGGGGACTACGACGCCATCGTTCTCGCGGCGGCCGGGCTCAAGCGTCTGGGTCTGGAGCAGCGGATCACGCAGTATCTTTCACCCGAAGAGTTCCCGCCGGCGGTCTCGCAGGGCGCGATCGGCATCTGCACGCGCGCGAATGACGGGTACGCATCGGGCTGGCTGAGGCCGTTGGAAGATGCGGCCACACGCCTCGCCACGACGGCAGAGCGCGCATTGCTGCAGCGGATCGAAGGCGGGTGTCAGGTTCCTCTCGGCGCGCTGGCGACTGCCGCCGGATCGGGGATCCGCCTGCGGGCCGCCGTCTGCGCCCTCGACGGCTCGCGGCAGCTCACCGCGGATGGAGGATCGGCAGCGACGGCGGCAGCCGCGGAGGACCTCGGGCAGCGGCTCGCGGCGGAGCTGATCGGGAAGGGCGCGGCGCGCCTGATCGCCGCGGAGCGCGCGGTCCAGGGAGGCGCGGAGGTGCCATGAGGAGCCCAGAGACCAAGCCCGTGGTGGTGACCCGCGCCGAGGAGGGCGACGGCCCGCTCTCCACCGAGCTGCGCAGCCTCGGACTTTCGGTGTTGGTATGGGCCGCGGTCCGCGTATTGCCGGCCGACACGTCGCGTCTCGATGAGGCGCTGAGCCGTGCGGACGCATTCGATTGGATCGTCTTCACCAGCCGGCATGGCGTCGCTGCCGTGACGGCCCGTCGGCCGGCTCCGCCCAAGGGCCTGCGAACGGCCGCGGTCGGCCGCGCCACCGCCGCCGTGCTCGAGCAGCGCGGCTGGCCCGTCGATCTCACCCCCGGCGAGCCGAGCGCCGCCGGCCTGGTGACCGCGTTTGCCGCCTCCGGCGCCGCCCGCGGAGCACGGATTCTGTACCCCGCCAGCTCCCGCGCATTGCCGACACTCGCTGCCGGGTTGACGCAGCTCGGCGCTGAGGTCACGACCGTCGAGGCCTATCGATTGGTGTCGGGCGCGGTGCTGGACGTCGATGACTGTCGCGACTGGATCGCCCGCCAGGGTGTCGGCGCCGTGACGTTCGCCAGCCCCTCCGCCGTCGTCGAGCTCGAGAGCGCCCTGGGCAAGGACGATTTCGCGCGCCTGCTCGGCACGGCGCCAGCCGTTGCCATCGGCCCCACTACCGCACGTGCGCTGACGGAGCGGGGCTACACCCCCACACTGGCCGAGTCGGCCACCCTGCGCGGCCTGGCCCTCACGAGCCTGAACGCCGTCCGCGCCGGATCTGCATCCCGAGGTACCTCATGAGTCATCCAGCAACGAGACCCCGCCGTACGCGTCAGTCGGACGCGTGGCGCCGCATGGTTCGCGAGACACGACTCTCGCCCGATGCGCTCATCTATCCGCTGTTCGCCGTTCCCGGCCGCGGAGTTCGCCACCCGGTCTCCAGCATGCCCGGCGTGTCGCAGCTCTCCGTGGACGAGCTCGTGAAGGAGGCGAAGGCGGTCGCCGCGACGGGCGTTCCGGCGGTGCTGCTCTTCGCGGCACCGGCGGAGGTGGAGAAGGACCCTCGGGCGAGCGCGGCACTCGACCCGAAGGGCTTGGCCGCCCAGGCCCTCTCCGCCGTCAAGGACGCCTGTCCTGATCTCGTGGTGTGGGCCGACGTCTGCCTCTGCGGGGCGACCGATCACGGGCACTGCGGCCACGTGCTGCCGGGCGGCGTGGTCGACAACGATTCGTCGGTGGAGACGCTCGCGCAGGTGGCGCTCAACTACGCGCGGGCCGGGGCGGATGCGGTGGCGCCGAGCGACATGATGGACGGACGGGTGCAGGCGATGCGGCGCCTGCTCGACCGCGAGGGCTTCGCCACCACCCCGATTGTTTCATATGCAGCGAAATATGCCTCCGCATTCTACGGACCGTTTCGGGAGGCCGCCGAATCGGCCCCCGCGTTCGGCGACCGCCGCTCCTACCAGATGGACCCTGCCAACTCACGTGAGGCATTGCGGGAAGTCCTCCTCGACGTCGAGGAGGGTGCGGACATGGTCATGGTGAAGCCCGCAGGGCCTTACCTCGACATCATCCGCCGCGTGCGGGACGCTGTGACGGTGCCCGTCGTCGCCTACCAGGTGAGCGGCGAGTACAGCCTCATCAAGGCCGCCGCCGAGCGCGGCTGGATCAACGAGCAGGCGGCCGTGATGGAGACGCTGACGGGCATTCACCGCGCCGGAGCGGACCTCGTCATCACCTACTACGCGCCCGAGGTGGCGCGCTGGCTGGACGGCGCATGACTGCAATCCCTCCCTTCCTGGCCGCCTGCCGCCGGCAGCCGGTACCGTACACGCCCATCTGGATCATGCGCCAGGCGGGCCGCTACCTGCCGGAGTACCGGCGGGTGCGCTCCCAGGCCGAGTTCACGACGCTGCTACGCAGCCCCGAGCTCGCCGCGGAAGTCACGATGCAGCCTCTTCGCCGCTTTCCGCTGGATGCTGCCATCCTCTTCAGCGACATCATGACGCCGCTTCAGGGCATGGGCGTGAGCCTCTCCTTCGAGCCGGGTCCGGTGGTGCACGAGCCCATCCGCACCGACGCCTCCATCGATGCGCTGACACCGCTCGTTCCCGAACGGGACGTGCCCTTCGTGCTGGAGTCGATCCGCCTCGTGCGCGGCGGCCTGCCGCCGGGTGTGCCGCTGATCGGCTTCGCCGGCGCGCCGTTCACGCTGCTCTGCTATCTCGTGTGCGGGCGGCCGTCGAAGGAATTCGGGGCCGCGCGCTCGTTCCTCTACTCCAATCCGGGCGCGGCGGAGCGCCTGCTCGATCGCCTGGGGGACGCCATGAGCGCGTATCTGCGTGCGCAAGCCGCCGCCGGAGCGCAGGCGCTGATGCTGTTCGAGTCCTGGGCAGGATTGCTGGCGCCGCCGGAGTTCGAGCGCTTCGCGCTGCGCGGCGCCCGGCGCGCGGTGGCGGGGCTGCGCGACTGTGGCGTGCCCCTCATCTACTACGTCAATCAGGGATCGGCGCTCATGGAATGTGTGGCGGACCTCGACGTCGATGTGATCGGCGTCGACTGGCGCTCCCCGCTCGGCGTGGTGCGGCGAAAGCTGGGGCCGGCCAAGGCCGTGCAGGGCAACCTGGACCCGGCGGCGCTCTTCGCCTCCCCGGAGGACCTGCGCCGGCATGCCGCGCGAGTGCTCGACGAGGCCGGCGGAGCCCCCGGCCACATCTTCAACCTGGGGCATGGGATCTGGCCGGAAACCGATCCGGATGCGGTCGCGCGCCTCATCGACTACGTTCACGAGCGCTCCTCGGGGCACGCCGGCACGGGAGCGAGCGTCCCATGAGCCATGAGCCGCCCAGCGGCCGCGATGCGTTCGCCGACAGCGCCGTGGCCTGGTTCGGCGATCTGCAGGCGCGCATCTGTGCCGCCTTCGAGGCGTTCGAGCCGGAGCAGCGCTTCGAGGCCCGCAGCTGGCGCCGGCCCGAGGGCCACCGGCTGCAGGGCGGCGGCGAATCCCGGCTGATGCGCGGCGCCGTGTTCGAGAAAGTGGGCGTTAACATCAGCCACGTATGGGGCGTCTTCAGCGAGCAGGCGCGCAGCCATGTCGCCGGCGCCGTGGAGTCCGACGGCCGCTTCGTGGCGTGCGGCATCTCATTGGTCGCGCACATGTGGAATCCATATGTGCCGGCCGTCCACATGAATCTTCGCTACCTCCGTACCAGCTCCGCGTGGTTTGGCGGAGGGTCGGACCTGACGCCGACGTTTCCATTTGAGGAGGACACGGCGGACTTCCACACCGCTTTGCGCGCGGCGTGCGATACGTATCGGCCAGACGCCTATCGCGAGTTCAAGGATTGGTGCGACCGCTACTTCTACCTGCCCCATCGCCACGAGCCGCGCGGCGTCGGCGGCATATTCTTCGACGATCTTGCGAGCGGCGACGCGGAGGCGGATTTCGCGTTCGTACGCCAGGTGGGTGAAGCCTTCCTCGACGTCTATCCCAGGATCGTCGCGCGGCGCAAAGACACCCCCTTCGACGAGGTGGCCCGCGAGCGCCTGCTCGTGAAGCGCGGCCGCTACGTGGAGTTCAACCTCGTCTATGATCGGGGGACGAAGTTCGGCTTTCAGACCGATGCGGATCCGGAAGCCTATCTCATGAGCCTGCCGCCGCTCGTCAGATGGTGAGCGCGAATGTTGAGGATGGGAATGCGGCTTGCAGCCCGCAAAATCTAAAGTGCGCCCATGATCAGGATCTTCCTGCCGCTCATTTTGGCGGCGCTGGGCCTCGCGGCAGCCTCCTGCAGCCAGTCGGAGGCGCCGTTCGGGCCGACCGAGGCTCCCGCCTCGCCGCAGCCGACGCCGCATGGCGCCGCGGCCGCGGCGATGCCCAGCCCATCTGACCCCCCGTCAACGCCTCCCGCCTCGCAGGCCCCGGCATCACAACCCGCGGGCGATTCGAGCCCGGATGCAGCCATGCCCGCTGAGCGTCGCGCATCGACACTCATCGGCATGCCGGTGATGTCAGCAGAAGGCAGCCCGGTGGGCGAGGTGA
>DASTAC010000159.1:0-9827 GCA_035713045.1 Steroidobacteraceae bacterium | reverse complement strand
AAACGTGTACGCAGAGATAGATCTGGAAACGAAGAAGCGCGCTTTGGCCGCATGTGAGCCAGCTCTGAGTCATGCAGGTCGGAAGCCCTGGAAAACGAATCCCGGCATTATGGAATTCCTGAAGACCCTATGACTGTTATGTGGCGCCGATTCGATGTCGAGAGCGATTCTGCCTCGAGTTCTCCGTCGGCGCCACATTTGGAACAGCGCCACATTTGTGATGATCTGTGGTCGACCACAGATCATCACGAACAGCCACGGTCGACGGTACTTGCCGTTGCGGTACAGCGTCGGGGCGCCCTGGCCGAAATCGACCTGTGCCTCTTCGCCGGCGGGATACTCGAGAACATCGAAGCGCTGCGGATCGCGCGCCTTGAGCGTGCGCACGAAGCGCTTGACGGAGTTGTAGCGGTGCGTGAAGCCGCAGCTCTCGACCAAATCCTGGTAGATGCTCTGCGCATTGCGCCCGAGCTGGACCTGCTCCTCGATCCAGCCGCGGTGCTCCTCGCAGGCCGAGCGGGCCTGCTTGGGTGCCCGAGCCGGTGGCCGGGGTGGGGGAATTTGCTCAGCGCCAGACCCGCTTTCGCGGCCGTCGGAGCCGGTGGCCACCCCGGGGGAATTTGCCTCCGGCCCCTCGCCCAGCCCCAGTCCATACCGGCGGATTGTCTTGCGATCCACTCCCGTTTGGCGCTCGATCTCGCGCTGGCTGCGCCCCTTGCGCAGCAGCGTTTCCACGGTAATCCGTAGGTTCGGCTTCAAGACGTTCAACTCCCCGCCCCCGTGAAAAAAGGGGCGTAGCGTAACGTCCGCCGCAGTCGAGCCCCGGCGCCGCCCGGCGCCCGCTCAGTTCAGGGGTGGGGGAATTTCAAGTGGCGATGCGCCGGGATACCGGCAAGGAGTAGGTGGTGCAAGTCCACTGCAGTGAAGGAGTAGCGATCCACACTGGCCCCGAGCCGTGCACTGCGGTCCGCGAGGATCACGGTGAAGCGTCGGTAGGGGAGCGTACAGGCCAGCCATTGAGCCGCGAAAGCAAATTGTTCTCGGGTGCCGACGCCTTGTCACTCGCGGAAGGCAGCACATCCTGGCGCGACAGCGCGAGCATCAGGATGACCCGGCGTGGTCGTAGAACCTGGCATGTACGTACGCTCTTTGTTTGGGAACCGGGAGATCTCTGGCTCGACCCGTGGCAACGCTACGCATGGGTCCGTATTGGGAAGGCGAGGAGCCGAAGCCAATGATGAACGAGTCGGAGAAGTCAGACTCCTCCATAGTAGCTGAGAAGCTGGCGAACAAACCCGAAGGACTGGGAGCGGAGCCGGCCGAGCGAAGGGAGGGGACCAAGGGGAACACGATTGAGAACCCCACGCGCCGGACACCGAGCCGGGAAAGTGTGAGTCGGGGGCTCGACCGTGTACGAGAACGAGCAAGGCGAGAGAAGAAAGGGCGGTTCACCGCTCTGCTACACCATGTAAACGTCGATCTACTGCGAGCGGCATTTTCCTGGCTCAAGCGGGATGCAGCTCCTGGGATCGACCATGTAACGTGGCGTGAGTACGAGCAGGATCTGGAAACAAAACTCGCAAAGCTGCATGCGCGCGTGCATCGCGGGGCCTACCGGGCGTTGCCATCTCGGCGGAAGTTCATCTGTAAAGAGGACGGACGGCAGAGGCCGCTCGGTATTGCCGCGCTGGAAGACAAAATCCTTCAGCGGTCCGTGGTCGAAGTGCTCAACGCAATTTACGAGGAGGAGTTTCTGGGGTTCTCGTACGGCTTCCGACCAGGGCGCAGCCAGCACGATGCGCTGGATGCGCTTGCGTTTGGAGTCACGCGTACGAAGGTAAACTGGATCTTGGACTGCGATTTGCGTGCTTTTTTCGACTCGGTGAGCCACGACTGGCTCGTCCGTTTCGTCGAGCACCGAGTTGCAGACCCACGAGTAATCCGTTTGATCCGTAAATGGTTGAAGGCTGGAGTGATGGAGGACGGAAAGTGGATACCGACGGAAGTCGGTACGCCACAGGGTTCGGTGGCCTCACCGCTGCTCGCTAACGTCTATCTTCACTACTGTTTTGATCTGTGGGCTGAGCGGTGGCGACACCGCGATGCCCGCGGTCAGGTCCTCCTTGTGCGATACGCTGACGACATCGTGGCGGGGTTCGAGCACGAGGCGGATGCTCAACGCTTCCTGGCGGATCTACGGGAGCGGATGGCGAGGTTCTGCCTGACACTGCATCCGGAAAAGACGCGCCTCATCGAGTTCGGCCGTTATGCGGCAGAGCGCCGGGCAAGGCGTGGGCTCAGCAAACCGGAGTCGTTCAATTTTCTGGGGTTCACGCATCTGTGTGGGCGTTCTCGCACCGGCTACTTCCTGCTTAAGAGGATCACACGCCGGGACAGAATGCGTACGCGGTTACGCGCCCTCAAAGATGAACTGCGGTTCCGCAGGCACGATCCGATCGGGCAGACAGGGGCTTGGCTCAAGCAGGTGCTGCGCGGATACTATGCGTATCACGCAGTCCCGACGAACCTCAAACGGTTGGTTGCCTTTCGTTTTCATGTTATGAACCTCTGGCGTCGCACGCTTCGGCGTCGCAGCCAGAAGGATTGCACGACGTGGGACCGGATGAATGAGTTGGCCTCTGACTTCCTGCCCATGCCGCACGTGCTTCATCCCTGGCCGGACGCTCGTTTCCGCGTCACACACCCAAGGTGGGAGCCGAGTGCGTTAATTGCGCCCGCTCGGATCTAAGCGGGGGGCGTCCAGCAATGGACGTCCCTACCGCACTCACGGGCGGGGGATTTTGGGTGGCCGCCAGGGGACCGACAAACTTGGTACAAAGTTCACGTTCCAGTATCGGGACCTTCATCGGACGACGCAAAAGATCACCGAGCTCATCCCCGGGCGGAAGGTCATCTGGCAGGTCGTGGAGAGCGACATCGGCTTTATCGTCGATAAGGCCGAGTGGTTGGGCACGAAGGTTGTCTTCGAGATCACCCGTAAGGGCAGCAGGACCCAGATTCAATTCAAACACATGGGTCTCATGCCCGCCCTCGAGTGCTATGAGACTTGCTCCGGCGCTTGGAACTTCTACGTGAGAAAGAGCCGGCGAGCACTCATCACGACCGGAAGGGGTGAGCCCGATAGAGCCACTGTCGCGGCCTGAAGGGAACCCCTGTCATCGCTCGACAGTGACTTCCGTACTTCAACGACTTACATTCAAGGAGCTTGCCATGAGAAAGCTAATCGCTGGGTTCAAGGTATCCGTGGACGGCAAGATCGAAGGCCCACAGGGCTATGCAGACTGGGTGGGCGCTTGGTCGGAGGATTACGGACTGACTGGGCAGATCGACGCCTGCATTGTGGGGGGGGCGGCATGTACCCCGGATATGAGAAGTATTGGAGCGCAATACAGGCGGCCGGTGATCAGCCACTTCCGATGACCGGAAAACTCCCTACGCCAGCCGAAGTGAAATGGGGGCACTTTGCCGCGCGGACCCGGCATTACGTCCTTTCGACTACCCTGGTTCAGGCGCAGTGGTCAATGACAAGCTTCTTGCGAAGCGTGGATGAGGTTGCAGCGCTCAAGAAGAAGACAGGCAAGGACATCTATCTCATGGGTGGCGGGCGAATTGCGGCTGCTCTCATTGATGAAGGACTCGTCGACGAGCTCAGGTTGATTCTCCATCCACTCATTGCCGGTCCCGGAAAGGCGCTCTTTGCAACGACGGCGCATCGCAGGACGCTGGCGCTGCGTAAGGCGCAGGAGCTTGGAGATGGGCTCGTAAGCCTAGTCTATGCAATCGCGTAGGGGTTCCCGCTGATGGCGGCCTTGGGCGGAGGCTGCCCAGAGACCGATCGCAGGACCCCCTCCGCGTTCGGCGAGTCTGCTGCCTGATAACGACTCGAGCCATGACGTCAATCCCGGCTTCCGCTTCCACCGTGGCGTGCGCGAGGATAGGCGGTCCGTACGCTCGAATGCGGCACGCCTTGTCTCCAGGTTCGCTTGGGCGTAGATGCTCGTCGTGTCGACACCGGTATGCCCGAGCCAGCCGCGGACCACGGTTTGCTGCTCCATAGCCGTCATCATCTGCTCGCGCTTCACGAGTTGTTTCGTGGCACCATCGACAGCGCACCGGTGTTTCGCGGGAGGTTGTGAAGGAGACGCTCCGGAACAACGCCGCAGCTGTTATTTTGGCGCACAGCCACCCATCTGGTGTGGCCGAACCGTCGCTGGCGGACGAACTCATCACCCGACGGGTCCAGGACGCTTTGGCGCTGGTTGATGTGCGGGTTCTTTGACCATCTTGTCGTCGCTGGCGATTACGTGTTGTCGACCTCCGAGCGAAAACTGGTTTGGCGCGATAGTCGATTTCGCGCTTTCTCTCCATCCGGGGCACGACGTCGGACTGTCAGTTCCGCCCGTCTTCCGACGCTACACGCCCGAGCCGATCCACCTTGTCGAGCGCTGCGATCGCCGAATCGATCCTGAAGGTCGCACTGAGCGCCGCCACATCATCGATGCGTGTCAGTTGCTCAAGAAGTCACGCTTTCAAATACCAGACCGCGACCCTGGCAACGCACGCGCATATCGTCGAGTGCCGCCGCAATCGCGCCGGCACCAGACTGGAGCTGTATCGATGGCTTGTGTTCAACTTACTCGTGGCCAACGGTGACAACCACCTAAAGAACCTTTCCTTCCACGTGACCGCCGAGGGCATTGAGCTCGCCCCCGCCTACGATGCGCGACCTTCATGCCGAGAAAGCCGAGACCATCACCCGTGCAGTCCCGCCGCGCTCAGGACGGCGACCTCGATGATCTCGACCACCGCGCCGGCGGTATCGCCCGTCGTGCCGCCCAAGCTCTGCAAAAGCAAACGACGAAGCAGGATGAACACGAGGGCGGCGGTGGCCGTACCCACTACCGCTGGCTTCCCGAAGAGCAGCAGCACACCCGTGAGTGTTGCCGCCACGGTGACGATCGCCGCGCGGCGGGGCAGATGCGCGGCAAGCGCGGACGCAATGCCACTGGGACGCACATAAGGCGTGCTCGCAAAGAGCGCCGGCATCGCACAACGAGCCAACAGCGGTGGCAGAAAGAGCATGATGCGCTGTCCATGCTCGAGTACGGCACAGAGGGCCGAGAATTTGAGCAGGAGCACCAGAGTGAGGCTGACCACTGCGCAGGGTCCGACATGCGGATCCTTCATGATGGTCAGCATGCGCTCGCGGTCGCCATGACCACCCACCCAGGCGTCCGCTGAGTCGGCCAAGCCGTCCAAGTGCAGAGCGCCGGTGATGGTCACCCAGACGACCAGGAGCAGGGTCGCACGAAGGAGCAGCGGGGCATCGCCGAGCACGAGATCGATCCCATACAGGAGGGAGCCGATCAACGCTCCGATCAGCGGGTACCACAGGAGCGAGCGCCCGAGCTCCGCCGGCTGTGGGGCCTCGCGCAACCGCAGCGGCAGGCACGTGAGGAATTGCAGCGCGATCAGCAGCGGCCGCATCATTGGGCGTACGCAATGTTCTCGGGCGAGCTCACATCGAACAACGCTGCGTGTGAAACGTCGAGGTGCAAGAGCTCTGCTTGCGGCCGACCGGAAAGCTTCAGCAGGAGGATGCGTATGGGACCGCCGTGCGTCACCACAAGCACACGCTCGTCGCTTTCGCCGTCAAGCATTTCATGCCACGCGGCCAGTACGCGTGAGGCGACGTCGGACAGACTCTCCCCTCGCGGCGGACGGGCTTCGATCGGATCCGCCCAGAAGCGCTGCAGCGCATCCGGTCCGCAAGCCATGATCTCGTGGGGGCTGCGTCCTTCCCAGTCTCCGAAATGCATTTCCCTCAGGCGCGTATCCTCGGTGACGGGAATGGCCAGCCGTCGTGCAAGTGCCGCGGAGAAAGCTGCGCAGCGCTCGAGAGGCGAGCAGAGGATGCGATCCCAGGCGCGACCAGCCACTGCCGTCCACATCTGCCGCCAGCCCTCTTCGGTGAGCGGGACGTTCGTGCTGCCGCAGTAGCGGCCCACAGCGGTGGTGGCGCCATGCCGCAACAGGGAGATGCGGGTCAAGGCAACTTGCCGGATACGCCGGCCTCGCTGAAGCTGGCCATGCGGTCGTGCAGCTCGCACGCCAGGCGCAGTATGGGCACGGCTACTGCCGCGCCGCTGGCTTCACCCAGGCGCATGTCGAGATTCAGGATGGGCCGCGCGCGCAGCGCATCGAGCAGCCGCCCGTGTCCCGGCTCGCTCGATCGATGAGCGAATAGCCACCAGTCGCTGACGCCGGGGCAGAGCCGCTCGGCGGCCAATGCCGCGGCAGTGGCGATGAACCCGTCGATCAGCGCCGGCAAGCCCGCAGCCGCGCAGCTGATGTAGGCGCCGGCCAGTGCCGCGATCTCGAAGCCGCCCAGTCGGCACAGCACCGAGGCAGGGCCCCTGAGATGTGGCTCGTGGAATGCCAGCGCCCGCTTGACGACCTCGATCTTGTGCCCGACCCCTTCCGCCGTCAGACCTGTGCCGGGACCGACGATGTCGCGCGGATCGAGCTGCAGCAGGGCGCAGGCCAGCGCTGCCGCCGCAGTGGTGTTGCCGATTCCCATGTCCCCGCCGATGAAGAGCTCCGCGCCCTGCGCCGCTGCGTTCGCGACACTTTCACGACCAGCGTTGACGGCCGCGACGCACTGCGCCGCGCTCATCGCCGGTGCGCACGCCAGATTGTCCGTGCCGGGACCGAGCACGCGTCGCCGGACCTGGGCCAGAGAGCCGAGATCCGCCACCGTGCCGAGGTTGACCACCTCGAGTGTTGCGCCGAGCGAGCGTGCGAGCACGCTGATGGCCGCGCCGCCGTGGGCGAAGTTCTTGATCATTTCGGCGGTAACGGCCTGCGGAAAGGCGGAGATGCCTTCAGCCGCCACGCCATGATCCGCAGCAAAGATGCTGATGTGGATGCGATCGACGCGGGGGCGCGCGCGCCTCTGCAGAGCGGCGAGCTTGATCACCAGCGCTTCCAGCTGGCCCAGCGATCCCGGAGGCTTGGTCAACGAATCCTGGCGCTCTCGGGCCGCGCGGGCAGCGTCGGCATCTGGAGTGCGCACAGGCGAAGGGAGCCCGTCGAGCAACTCGGACAGGTCCTGCAGGGCGGCAGTGTTCATGGCTGGGTGCCTTTCAAGATTTGAGGAAGACCGGCTACGGTGAAGATCACGCGGTCGCAACGCCGCGCGAGCTCCTGATGCAGATCGCCGGCTTCGTCGACGAAGCGGCGTGTCAGCTCTCCCAGCGGCACCACTCCCAGGCCGGTCTCGCTGCCGACCAGGATGAGGTGGCCGGGCAGCCTCGGGAGAGTGTCAAGTAGGGCAGCGCGCTCCGCCGCCAGGCGCGAGATGCCGGCGGTCGCGCGCTGCGAGGCAGCGGTTGCCGTCGCTCGCGACGCATCGCTCGCTGGCGGCGCAGCATCGGCGCACAGGAGATTGGTGAGCCACAGCGTGAGGCAGTCCACCAGCAGGCAACGCCCGACCGCAGCGTTGATTTGCAGCGCAGCCGCGAGCTGGTACGGCTCCTCGACCGTGAGCCACTCCGCGGGGCGCCTCCGGCGGTGCTGGTCGATGCGCTGCTGCAGCTCGGGGTCATCCAGCGCGTGCGCCGTGGCGATGTACACCACTTCGAGTCCGCTCTCGCGGGCATGACGCTCGGCCAGGCTGCTCTTGCCCGATCGTGCGCCACCGAGGATCAACTCCTTCATGCGAGCAACGCGAGCACGCGCGCCATATCGAGATGCGTCTCGACGGCGTCGGCGAGGCGATCAATGGAGCTCTCGCGCAGCAGAGCCTGCGCGTGGGGCCGCGGCGCCGCGACGCCCATCCAGCGCAGCAGCGCCCCGCAGGCGTCGGGGTGCTCGAACAGGCCGTGCAGATAGGTGCCGAGGATCTGCCCATCGGCGCTGCGCGCCCCGTCGCCGCGCCCGTCCTCGAGCAGCACTGCAGGCCGCCGAAGCGCCGCCCCCTGGCTGATTCCCACATGGATCTCGTAGCCCGTGATCGTTGCACCGCCCGGCTGCAGCGCGCCGCGGACGTTGTGCAGCCGCTTCTGCGCTTGCAGCGTCGTCTCGAGGTCGAGCCAGCCGAAGCCCGCGCTTTCCCCGGCAGGACCCTCCATGCCGAGCGGATCGCGCAGGCGGGTGCCCAGCATCTGAAAGCCCCCGCAGATGCCGATGAGCTTGCCGCCATAGCGCAGGTGCCGCTGCAGGGCAGGCTCCCAGCCCTCCGCGCGCAGCCATGCCAGATCGGCCCGGACATTCTTCGAGCCGGGAAGAACGACCACGTCGGCGGCAGGCGGCGCAGCGCCGCAGCCGACGTAGTGGAATTCGATCTGAGGATGAGCGCGCAAAGGGTCGAAGTCAGTGTGGTTACTGAGGTGTGGCAGTACCGGCACGATCACGCGCACCCGTCCGTCGTCGATACGCGCGCTGGCCCCTGTTGCCGGTCCGCGCACGCCCGAGGGCTCTCGGGGCACGGAGTCTTCGGCATCCAAATGCAGGCCGTGCAGGTATGGCAGTACCCCGAGCACCGGTTTGCGGGTGTGCTCCTCGAGCCAGCGCAATCCAGGATCCAAGAGCGTGCGCTCGCCGCGGAAGCGGTTGATGACGAATCCCGAGACGCGTCCGCGCTCGGCATCGCTCAGCAGCTCGAGGGTGCCGACGATGTGGGCGAACACGCCGCCACGATCGATGTCCGCGATCAGCAGCACCGGGCAGTCGACGCTTTGCGCAAATCCCATATTGGCGATGTCGCCCTCGCGCAGATTGATCTCGGCCGGTGACCCCGCGCCTTCCACCACGATCACTTCATACTGCTGGGCCAGCCTGGCGTAGGAGGCGAGCACTGCTTCGCGCGCGACGCGCTTGTAATCGTGGTACTCGCTCGCGCGCATGTTGGCGAGCGCGCGACCGTGGACGATCACCTGCGCGCCGGTGTCGCTGCTGGGCTTGAGCAGAATGGGATTCATGTCGATCGTGGGCGCAATTCCCGCCGCCTGCGCCTGGAGTGCCTGGGCGCGCCCGATCTCCCCGCCGTCGGCGGTCACCGCGCTGTTGAGCGCCATGTTTTGCGGCTTGAAGGGCGTGACTCGCATTCCCCGACGCTTGAGCAGGCGACACAGCCCCGCGACCAGCGTGCTCTTGCCCGCATCGGAGGTCGTGCCCTGGACCATGAGGCACCGGGCGCTCATGATGGCGATGCGGCAGGGGCCAGCGAGGCGTGCGCCGTCGGCTCCGCGAGCCGCAGCGCCCGCAGGCAGACTTCCAGGCGTTCCCAATCCTCCGCGGCGTGTGGCAGGCCGAAGCGCAGACTCGCCGGCGCCTCGAACAGGCGCACCAGGATCCCATGGCGCGCCAGCCGGTCGTGAATCCACGCGGCCTGCGGTGTGAGAACCCACTGAAAGAGCGGAGTGCCGCCGCTCGGTGACAAGCCGCAGCGCGCGAGCAACCGATGGAGTCGTTGACCGTCCGCCGCCAGACGCCGGCGGGTGGCCTCCTGCCAGGACCGATCCCTCAGCGCCTGTGTGGCCACGAAGCGCGACGGGCCGGCGAGTGACCAGGGGCCCAGGCGCTCGGCGAGGGCGTGCAGGAGTGGTGCGGCGGCGAGCACGAAGCCGACCCGTGCGCCGGCGAGACCGAAGAACTTTCCAAGTGAGCGCAGCACGATCAGTCCGTCGCGGTCGCAAAGCGTGGCGAGGCTCAGCTCCGGGGAGGTGTCGACGAACGCCTCATCCACCACCAGCCAGCCGCCGCGAGCCAGGAGGCGTGCATGCCAGGCGGAGAGATCCTCGGGC
>DASTAC010000158.1:0-32587 GCA_035713045.1 Steroidobacteraceae bacterium | reverse complement strand
AGTGATTGTCCCTCGGGATCCCGAACGTCTCGTCGATCTTCTGGTACTTCACCGCCGGCTTGAGCACCATGCCATCGCCCAGCTGATCGACCATTGCGCGCTGGATCTCCTGCCACGGCGTCTGCGAAGGCGGGATGGGATAGCCGTGGCTCGCCTCCAGCGCCTTGCGCCGCGCGGCGAGCTCCGACTCCGGCACCAGCATGTCGACCCGCCGCTTGCGCAGGTCGACCCGCATGCGGTCGCCTGTCCTCAGGAGGGCGAGCCCGCCTCCCGCGGCCGCTTCCGGCGAGGCGTTGAGGATGGAGGGGGAGTCCGAGGTTCCTGACTGCCGCCCGTCGCCGAGGCAGGGCAGGGCGGTGATTCCCTGTTTGATGAGGTAAGCGGGCGGGCGCATGTTGACCACCTCCGCAGCCCCCGGATATCCGATGGGCCCGGTGCCCCGGATGCAGAGGATGGTGTCGCCGTCGAGACCCAACTGCGGATCGTCGATGCGGGCGTGGTAGTCCTCCGGTCCGTCGAACACCACCGCGCGTGCCTCGAATGCCTCCGGATCGGCGGGATTGCTGAGGTAGCGCTGCCGGAACTCTTCCGAGATCACGCTCGTCTTCATGATCGCGGAGTCGAAGACATTGCCGCTGAGGACGAGGAATCCGGCGTTGGCCTTGAGGGGTTTGTCGAACGGCCGGATGACCGCCGTGTCGGCGATCTCGCGCCCGCGGCAGTTCTCGCCGATCGTGCGGCCGTTGACCGTGAGGGCGCCCTCGCGGATGAGGCTCTGCTTCATGAGCTGATTGACCACGGCCGGGACGCCGCCGGCGTGATGATAGTCCTCGCCGAGGTACTCGCCCGCCGGCTGGAGGTTGACGAGGAGCGGCACCTCGTAGCCGTACCGCTGCCAGTCCTCGAGCGTCAGCTCGACGCCCGTGTGCCGGGCGATCGCGGCCAGGTGGATCGGGGCGTTGGTCGAGCCGCCGATCGCCGAGTTGACGACGATGGCGTTCAGGAAGGCGTCGCGGGTCATGATGGCCGAGGGCCTCAGGTCCTCGTGCACCATGTGCACGATCCGCTCGCCCGTCAGATAGGCGATCTGGCCGCGCTCCCGGTAGGGCGCCGGGATGGAGCCCGATCCCGGCAGCTGCATGCCGAGGGCCTCGGTCAGCGAGTTCATGGTCGTCGCCGTGCCCATGGTGTTGCAGTAGCCGGTGGAGGGCGCGGACGAGGCGACCAGCTCGATGAATCCGGGGTAGTCGATCTCTCCGGCCGCGAGCATCTGGCGCGCCTTCCACACGATGGTGCCGGAGCCGGTGCGCTCGCCGCGGTGCCAGCCGTTCAGCATCGGGCCGACGGACAGCGCGATGGCGGGGATGTCGACCGTGGCGGCCGCCATGAGGCAGGCCGGGGTCGTCTTGTCGCAGCCGATGGTGAGCACCACGCCATCGAGCGGATAGCCGTAGAGCACCTCGACCAGTCCGAGATAGGCGAGATTGCGGTCGAGGCTCGCGGTCGGGCGCTTGCCCGTCTCCTGGATCGGATGCACCGGGAACTCGATGGGCACGCCGCCCGCGGCGCGGATGCCGGCGGCGACACGCTCCGCCAGCACGATGTGGTGACGGTTGCACGGCGAGAGATCCGAGCCCGTCTGCGCGATGCCGATGATGGGCTTGCCGGACTTCAGCTCCTCGAGCGTCATGCCGTAGTTCAGGTAGCGCTCCAGGTAGAGCGCCGTCATGTCCGGATTGGCCGGGTTGTCGAACCAGGCGCGCGAGCGCAGGCGGCGTCCGTTGGCAGGGCTCATTTGTTGTGCTTTCCTCGTTGCTTCTTGCGGGTGACGTCGATCCGGTACACCCCGATGTTGATGACTTTCAGAATGGTCGCGGCGGCGGCCTCGGAGTCGCCGGCCTCGATCGCATCGACGACGGCGGCGTGTCCGTTGACGGTCGCCTGGTGATCCTCCGGCTCATCGACCGGGGAGCTGTGGGCGAAGGAGGCGACGAGCGCCGTCTCGATGACGCTCGCCATGGAGCGCATGAGCGGATTGCCGGAGGCATTGCCGATGGCGAGATGAAAATCGAGATCCGCCTCGGCGAAGCTCTGGCGGTTGTGATCGGTGCGCGCCATCTGCCGGACGCACTCGCGCAGGCGGCCGATGTCGGTCGGAGAGCGGCGCTGGGCGGCGAGAGCCGCCGCGGCGGGCTCGAGCGCGCGGCGCACCTCCGTCAGGCTCTTCATGAACTCGTCATCGAGCCCGAGGCGCACTCGCCAGGCGAGCACGTCCGCATCGAAGTAGTTCCAGTAGACCGGATCGCGCACGCGCGTGCCGACCTTGGTCTTGGAGATCACGAAGCCCTTGGCCGCGAGCGTCTTCATCACTTCGCGCATCACCGTGCGCGAGACCTGGAAGCGCTCGATGAGCTCCGGCTCCGAGGGCATGTTGCTGCCCGGGGCGTAGGAGCCTTTCAGCAGCTCGGTGCCGAGAGTGGCCGCGATCTGATCGTGGCTCGACTTCGCCCGCTCGAGGGCGAGGCGGCTCAGGCGCGGCATGGGCCGCGGCTGCGACTGGCGCGTGGAACGGTAGTTCGGTTGTGCGGTCATGGGGCGTCGGACCCCGCTATCATGCGCCGGTGAGGCGGCGATTCGAGGTCATATAATATGATTATTAAAAGCGATCGGCAAGACGCGGTGCATTCATGAGTCCTCCCGAGCAGGTCCTCGTCTCTCGCCGGGGACACGTCTGTGAAGTGAGGCTGAACCGTCCGGAGAAGCGAAACGCGCTCACCTCCAGCATGTACGAGGCGCTGATCGACGCCTTCGCGCAGGCCGAGGCGGACCCCGACATACATGTGCTCCTGCTCAGTGGCGAGGGCGGTTGTTTCACCGGAGGCAACGACCTCAAGGATTTCCTCGATGCGCCCGCGGTCATCGGGAGCGATCACGTGATCTCGCGCTTCCTGCGCGCCCTGAGTGGCTTCGGCAAGATCCTCATCGCCGCCATTCATGGCCCGACGGTCGGGATCGGGGCGACGCTGCTCCTGCACTGCGACCTCGTCGTCGCCGCCGCCCGCAGCACCCGCATCATCACGCCGTTCGTGCAGCTCGGGGTCGTGCCGGAGGCGGCGAGCACGCTGCTGCTGCCTCGGCTGCTCGGACAGCGGCGCGCGGCGGAAATGCTCTTCCTGGGCGAGCCGCTCGATGCGGCCATCGCCAGAGAGTGGGGGCTCGTCAACCGGGTGGTCGAGGATGAGGTGCTGATGGAGAAGGCGCGTGAGCTCGCGGATGCGGCGGCGCGGCAGCCTCCCGGCGCGGTGCGCGCCACCAAGCGTCTCATGCGCGCCGCCGATGGCGCCGAAGTGTCGGCCCACATGCAGGAGGAGCTGCGGGAGTTCGCCTCGCGCCTGCGCTCGGAGGAGTTTGCCGCCGCCGCCCAGGCATTCTTCGGCAAGTCGCCCCCCCGCCCGACCGGCGGAACCTGAAGCCTGCCCGGACCGTTCTCTCGCGATGGCTGCCGCGCGAGACGACATCGGCGAGACCTCCGCCCCCGCGGCGGGCCGGCTGCAGTGGACGCTGAGCCGGCTTCGCGCCATGAGCGCGAGCGAGGTCGGCTTCCGGCTGCGGCGCAAAGTACAGACGGACATCGAGCGCGCCGGCATCGGCCTCGCGCGTCCCTCCGAGCCGGTGGGAGCCTGCGGGCATCCGTGGGTCTCCCCGCTGCCGCGCGGATTCGAGAGCGGGCGCTATGCGCGCGCGGCGGACAGGATTCTCGACGGCCGCTTCGATGTGTTCGCGCTGGAGAGCGCGCGCCTCGGCTTTCCGCCCCGCTGGAACGTCGACCCCAAGACCGGGATCGAGGCGCCGCTCGAGTTCGGCCTGGGGCTCGACTACCGCGATCCGGCGCTCGTCGGGGACATCAAGTATCTCTGGGAGATCAACCGCCATCTCGAGTTGGTCACGCTCGCGCAGGCGTGGCATCTGACGAGGGATGAGCGCTACGCGAGCGGCGCGAGGACGCTGGTCGATTCCTGGCTGACCGAGTGCCCATATCCGCTCGGCGCCAACTGGTGCGCGAGCCTCGAGCACGCGATCCGCCTGGTCAACTGGGCCTTCGCCTGGCACCTCCTGGGCGGTGATGGCGCGGTGATCTTCGCCGGGGAGGAGGGCCGGGCCTTTCGCGGGCGCTGGCTCGAGGGCATCTACCGGCACTGTCACTTCATCGCCCGGCATCTCTCGCGCCACTCCTCGGCCAACAATCATCTCCTCGGGGAGCTCACCGGGCTCTTCATCGCCTCGCTCACCTGGCCGCTCTGGCCCGAGAGCGCGAGCTGGCGCGCTCAGGGGCGCGCCGAGCTCGCCCGAGAGGCGCTGCTGCAGACTTTCGACGACGGCGTCAACAGGGAGCAGGCGGTCTGGTACCACCACTCCGTCGCCGACATGCTGCTCGTGGCCGGGCTCTTCGCCCGCGCCAACGGCTGCGATTTCGGCGCCGAGTACTGGAGCGCGCTCGAGTCGATGCTCGATTTCCTCGCGAGCATCATGGATGTGAGCGGCGGCGTGCCGGCGATCGGCGATTCCGATCAGGGGGTGCTGGTCCGCCTGGCGCCGGGCGGGGGCTCGGGCCCGGCGCCGCCGCCCGGGGTCTATCGCTCGCTCCTCGCGAGCGGGGCGGTGCTGTTCGAGCGCCCGGAGTTTCGGGTGAAGGCCGGCGGCGCGCTCGACGACAAGACGCGCTGGCTCCTGGGCGATGCGGCCGCGGCGCGATTCGAGCGGATCGATACCTCGCAGGCGCGACTGCCGGTGCGCCGCGCCTTCGCCCATGCGGGCTACTACGTGCTGGGGGATGAGCTCGAGACCCCCGAGGAAGTCAGGATAGTGGCCGATGCGGGTGCGCTCGGCTATCTCTCGATCGCCGCGCACGGGCACGCCGATGCGCTGGCATTCACGCTCACCGTCGGCGGCCGTCCGTTCCTCGTGGACTCCGGCACTTTCGCGTACCACACGGAGGGCGCATGGCGCCGCTACTTCCGCGGCACCTCAGCGCATAACACCGTCGCGGTGGATGGGGAGGATCAATCCCTCTTCGCCGGGCCTTTCCTCTGGCTGCGGCATGCCGAGGCGACCGTGGACGCGTTCATCTGCTCACCGGGGCGGCAGATGCTCGTCGCCCATCACGAGGGCTATCGACGCCTCGCCGATCCGGTCACCCACCGGCGGACCTGGCGCTATGACACCCGCGGCGCGACGCTCGAGGTCTGCGACGAGCTGCTCTGCTCGGCGGCTCACACGGTCGAGATCTTCTGGCACTTCGCGCCGGAGTGTCAGGTGTATCAGGAGGAGGGGCGCATTGCCGCCTGTCGCGATGGGGCGCGCGTGGAGCTCGAGACTCCGGCGTCCCTGTCGGCGGCTCTCGTGCGCGGACGGACCGCGGAGGGCGGCGGCCGCCCGCTCGGGTGGGTCTCCAGCGGGTTCGACCTCAAGGCTCCGGCGACGACCGTGGTCGTCGCGGGCCGTATCCGGGGGGATACCCGACTTCAGTCGCGGCTGCGGATCCTGCGCCGGCCGGGCTCTTGAGGAAGAGCGCCTCGTAGGCGGCGAGGAGCTTCGGCGCCTCGTATTCCCAGGCGAGCTGCCGCTCCACCCGGTGTCGGCCGAACTGGCCCATTCGCTCGCGCCGCTCGGGATCGTCGAGGAGCTCGATGATCTTCCCGGCGAAGTCGCGCGCATCGTTGGGGCGGGCGTAGAGCGAGGCGTCGCGGGCGGAGAAGCGGCCCTCGGTGAGCTCGAACTGCACGATGGGCTTGGCCAGCGCCATGTACTCCATGATCTTGTTCATGGTGGACATGTCGTTCATCGGATTGACTTCGTCGCAGTTGACGCAGACATCCGCGGTATTGAGCACCTCGAGCAGCTCCTGATCGGGCACCCGGCCCAGGAACTGCACGTAGGCGTCGAGATTCATGCGGGTCGTGAGCCGCCGCATCTCCTCGAGCGCCGGTCCCCCGCCCACCAGCGTGAACTGCACGTCCTCGCGTCCCAGGTCGCGCACGATGTGCCGCGCCGCCTCGAGGAGGTAGGGGATTCCTTCCTGCGCACCCATCACGCCCACGTAGCCCACGAGGAATCTGCGGCCGCGCTTCAGCGCCGGCACGGGCGGCAGGATCCGCAGCCGCTCGAGGCTCGGCCCCGAGCGCACCACGAACACACGCTCGGGCGGCATCCGGCCGCGCTCGATCGCGATCCGGCGGTAGCTCTCGTTGGTCGCGATGGAGATGTCGGCCACCATGAAGGTCAGCCGCTCCGACAGGCGCACCAGCCGGTAGAAGAAGTCCCGGCGGCCGAATTTCGCCTCGTAGAGCTCCGGGTTGATGTCGTGGTGGTCGAAGAGGAAGCGCTTGCCGCCGAAGAGCTTGTAGAGGAGTCCGATGAGGAAGATGTTGTCGGGCGGATTGCAGGCGTGGATGGCGTCGAACCCGTGGCGCCGCAGCACCTTCCAGGAGAGGACGAGCTCCCAGAACAGCGAGGAGGCGTACTCGCGCAGGTAGCCCAGCGCCCCCCTGGCCTCGAAGGGCAGGGGATGGCGGTAGATGTGGATCCCCTGCAGGCATTCGTAGCGCGCCGTGAAGCCGCGCGCCGCCGGGCAGATCACCGCGACTTCATAGCCGTTCGCCTTGAGCGCCGTCGCTTCCTGCCAGACGCGCCGGTCGAACGGCACGGGCAGGTTCTGGACGATGATGAGGACGCGCTTACCAGCAGATGCCGCTGTAGTTGGCATGACGCTCCTCGATCTGCTGGATGCGCACGAAGTCGATCACCAGCTGATCGGGGCGCAGTTGGTCGGCGAGCCCGGTGAATTCCTCGCCGCGGTTGCCGATGACGATGACGTCGGCGTGCTCGAGGACCTCCTTCACGGAGGAGACCATCAGCCGCTCGATGTGCGGGATGCTCTTCATGATGTACTCGCGGTTGGCGCCCGTGAGCTTCGCGATATTGACGTTGCGGTCGTAGAGCCTCAGGTCGAAGCCCTTGCCGAGCAGGCGCTCGATCACCTCGACGAGCGGGCTCTCGCGCAGATCGTCGGTTCCCGCCTTGAAGCTGAAGCCGAGGAGGCCGACCTTCTTGCGCCGGGCGGCGAGCACCATGGCGATGCCCTGCTCGATCTGCTCCCGGTTGGAGAACATCAGCGAGTTCAGGAGCGGCGTCGAGACGTCATGGCTGCGGGCGTGATAGGTGATCGCACGGAGGTCCTTCGGCAGGCACGAGCCCCCGAACGCGAATCCCGGTTTCAGGTAATAAGAGGAGAGGTTGAGCTTCGCGTCCTGGCAGAAGATCTCCATCACCTTGTGGCTGTCGACCCCGAGGCTCTTGCAGATCTTGCCGACCTCGTTGGCGAAGGTGACCTTGGTCGCATGCCAGCTGTTGTCGGCGTACTTCACCATCTCGGCGACCTCGATCGCGCAGCGCAGCACCGGCCCCGGCAGGCCCTCGTACAGGCTCGCCACGAGGTCGCCGGAGCGCGGGTCGGTGGCGCCGATCACGGTCTTCGACGGGTTGCGGAAATCCGCGACCGCCGTGCTCTCGCGCAGGAACTCCGGGTTGTGGCAGACGCCGAAGTCCTCCCCGGCCCGCCGGCCGCTCGCGCGCTCGAGGGTCGGGATGGCGAGGCTCTTGAGAGTGCCCGGCAGGATGGTCGAGCGCACCACCACCACGTGGAAGCCCTGCTTCTGGCGCAGCGCCGCTCCGATCTCGCCGCAGACTCTCTCGATGTAGCGGAAATCGAGGTTGCCGTTGGTCTGACTCGGGGTCGGGACGCAAACGAAGGTGAGCTCGGTCTCGAGCACGGCGCCCACCGGGTCGGTGGTGGCGTGCAGGCGCTTCTCCGATACCGCGCGCCGGGTGAGCTCGGTGAGCTCGGCCTCCACCACGGGCGCATGCCCGGAGTTGATGAGCTCCACCTTGTCGGGATTCGGGTCGACCCCCGTCACCGTATGGCCCCGCTCGGCGAGGCAGGCTGCTGATACCGCTCCCACGTATCCCAGCCCGAAAATGCTGATTCTCATCGTGCGACTACCCGCTCCGAACAGCTATCCAGCTCGAGCCTCCGCAAGAACCATTCCGGGGTCGCGGGATGTTGGCGAACGGCGACGCTGAAGTCTGGGGGGGCGCCGGGCGGTGATTTCGGCTTGTATTCAGCCGCACCCGGGGAGCATCATCGGCTTGTCACATTCGACTTCTATCCTTGCAGTCTGCATCACGGAGAGGGCTCCACATGACACCACTACCGCAGACGCAGAATCGCGCCGCAGCCGCCTTCGATGTCAGCCGTCGCACCGCAAGTTCCGCTCCCGGCACCGCGCAAAGCGCCGGCACCGCGCGGGATCGCCTCCGCCAGACCCTGCCCGCGGTCGATCCGTCGAAGGAGTTCGGGTGCGTGGACTGGTTCTTGTACCCGGACGCGCCCGTGGGCGAGGCTCAGGCGAGGCGCGTGCCGGCCTGAGGCAAGTCAGGTTACGGCTCAGGCTCAGGCTCAGGCTCAGGCTTAGATCCCGATCGAGCGGATCCAGAGCACGGTCGCCATCCCGGCGAAGGTCATGAGGAGCGAGGCGGCCACGTGGGTCGCCACCTCGGTGGCCGCCCAGAGCGGCTGGCCCCGCTGCAGCAGCCCGACCACCTCGGCCGAGAAAGTCGAGAAGGTGGTGAGGCCCCCGCAAAAGCCGGTGATGATGAGCAGGCGCCACTCGGCGGGCACCGCCGGGAAGGTGGCGAAGAAGGCCACGGCGGCCCCGATCACGTAGGCGCCGAGGACGTTCGCGGCCAGGGTGCCGGGCGGCAGCAGCGGGAAGATCGCATTCAGCCGGTCACCGAGCCACCAGCGCAGCAGCGCTCCGGCGCTCGCGCCCACACTGATTGCGACGATCGATTTCCACATGCGCCCTGGCTGCCTTTCCGGCGAGGGCGCCGCGGGAGGGCGCCTCGCCATGCAAAGCGGCAAAGGCTACGCCAACTTCATTGCATCGACCAGCCATGGCTGACCACCAGCGACTGGCCGGTGAGCGCGGCGGATTCGAATGAGGCGAAGAAGAGGGCGGCCTCGGCGACGTCCCGGGCGGTGGTGAACTCCCCGTCCACCGTGTCTTTCAGCATGACCTGGCGCACGACCTCTTCCTCCGAGAGGCCGAGGGCCGCGGCCTGCTCCGGAATCTGCCGCTCGACGAGCGGTGTCCGCACGAAACCCGGGCAGATGACGTTCGCGCGCACCCCGTGTCTTGCGCCCTCCTTGGCGACCACCCGCGCCAGCCCGAGGAGCCCGTGCTTGGCGGTGACGTACGGCGCCTTGAGGACCGATGCCTCTCTCGAGTGCACCGAGCCCATATAAATGATGCTGCCGCCGCCGCGGGCGTACATGTGGCGCAGCGCCGCCCGGGTCGGCAGGAATGCCCCGTCCAGATGCACGGCCAGCACCCGGCGCCAGTCGGCGAGCGAGAGCGCCTCGACGGGCGAGATGACCTGTATGCCCGCGTTGCAGACGAGGACATCCAGCCGGCCGAGCTGCTCGACCACGCGCGCGATACCCGCATCGACCTGGTCCTCGCGGGTCACGTCGAGCGCCAGCGCCATCGCCTCTGCGGCGCTCCCCGAGAGCTCCGCCGCGGCTTTCGCGGCCTCTGCGCCGTCGATATCGGCGATCGCGACGCGCGCGCCTTCGCGCACGAAGGTCCGCGCGACCTCGAGGCCGATGCCACTCGCCGCGCCGGTGATCACCGCAACCTGGTCTTTGAGCCGCATCGGGTTCCCGGTCGGGCGGGTGCTAGTAATGGTAGGTCACCGTCGCGGAGTAGGTGCGCGGCGGTCCGTAGAAGCCGATCTGGCTGATGCCCCCGATGAAGGAGTTGGCCGGCCCGATGGGCGGATTGCCGAAGTCGTAGCCCGCGACCCGGTACAGGCGATCCGTCAGGTTCTTGCCGTCGAGCGAGATGCGCCAGTGCCCGTTCGCGGTCGTGAACGCGAGGCCCGCATTGAGAAGCCCATAGGATGGCTGATCGGTCACGCTGGGTGTCGTATTGGCCACCTTGGTGAAGCTGCGCCAGTCGTAGCCCACCCGAGCAAGAAGCGACCCTGAATCGAGGAACCACGTGTAAGCGGCGTTGCCCGAGACCGTCCAGCGGGGGGCGTTGAGCGGATGGTTCTCGTTGGCGACGTTGACGGCAGCGACGCTGGTTCCGCAGCCCGGCGCGGCGGTGAAGACGCTGCAGGGGATGAGGTAATCCTGGTAGTAGGAGTCGAGATAGCCGACATTGAGCCCCACGTGGAGCGAGCGGCTGGCGCGCCACGCCGACTCCAGCTCCAGGCCCTCGTTGATCTGCTTGCCGGCGTTCAGCACCGCCGTGAGGTTCGTGGGCGTTCCGGCGTACTCGACGAACTGCTGCACCCCGATCTGCGCGTCCGTATACGGGTCGTAGAACGCGGTGAGGTTCACGAGGAGCGTGTCGCCGAGCCAGGTGGACTTCAGGCCCGCCTCGTAGTTGTTGGCCACCTCGGAGTTGTAGCCGTTCTCCGTGCCGGGGAAGACCGCGGCATTGCCGCGCATGTCGAACCCGCCGCTCAGGAACCCGCGGCTGTACATCACGTAGCCCATGATGCTCGGCGTGAAGTGGTAATTGAAGCCGATCCGCGGGGTGATGTTGACGAAAGGCTTCTCGCGCGTGTAGTCCGTCACGACCCCCGGAACCGGGAAGAACCCGGCCGGCACCGCGCTCGGGTCGAAGAACGTCTGGCCGGGGAAGAGCTGATTGGGAGCGAGGCTGCCGTAGTCGGCCTGGTACACGTGCGCGGTCTTGCGGTCCTCGTTCCACCGGATGCCGGTATCGAGATCCAGCCTGTCGGTGAGCTTCCACGAGGTGTCGCCGTAGACGGCGTAGCTCTTCGTTTGCACGCAGCCCTGGACGAGCTCGGTGATGTAGAGGTCGTACGCCGGAATGCCCAGGAGCGTCAACGTGCCGATCGAGGCGTTGTAGTCGCCGCAGGCGGTGCTGTTCATGAAGAACAACCCGGCCACGCCCTTCACCAGGCTGTTGGTGAAGTTGATCCTGCCCTCGCCGGAGGTCTGCTGGTCCTGGTAATGCGCCGGCACCTCGAAGAGGTTCTGGCTCATCTGCGCGAAGTTGATGAACTGCTGGCCGTGGCCCTCGTAGTAGGCGCCGATGAGCTTCAAGTCGAGGTGGTCGGTGAGCTTCTGGCTGTAGGTGCCGGAGAACCCGTTGCGATGGAAGTAGTCCTTGCCGACGGGCATGTCGTTGTACATGTCGAAGGGATTCGACAGCTGCGGCACGAGGTAGTTGTTGAGCCGCTGTCCGCCCGAGGCATTGGAGTCATCCAGAATGTCGTCGGCGACGAGCACGAGCTTGGAGCTCTCGCCCCAGAGGAGCGTGAGGTTGGCGCGGCCGGCGAACACGTTCTTGTTCGAGACCGCCTCGCCGATGAAGTTCTGCGGGCTCGGGGGGCTTCCGGGCTGGGCGACGACCTCGCCGTAGCCGGCGTGCCGGAGCTCTCCGAGCGAGACGCCGACGTAGACGTGATGGTCGATCACGGGGGTCGAGAAGTCGAGCTTGAAATCGTGCTGGGCGTAGTTGCCGCCGGTGACCGAAGCGGTGAGCCACGTCGGACCCACGATGTCGCGGGTCACGTACTTGATCGCCCCGGCGATGGTGTTCTTGCCGTATAGGGTCCCCTGGGGGCCGGAGAGCACCTCCAGGCGCTGTACATCGAGGACGTCGAGGAGGGCGGCCTGGGGCCGGGCGAGGTAGACGTCGTCGATGTAGACGCCCACCGCCGGATCGAAGCCCCAGAGCGGATCGCTCTGGCCGACACCGCGGATGTACACGTTGATCGTGCTGCTCGTGGCCCGGTCCTGGGAGATCTTCATGTTGGGCACGAAGCTGTTCAGGTCCTCGAGACTCGTGACGTCCCAGGTCCTGATCGCCGCCGCGGTCACGGCGGTATCGGTGAGCGGCACGTTCTGCAGGTTCTCCTTGCGGTGCCGCGCGGTGACGACGACCTCCTGCAGCACGGCCGGGGCCGCATCGGCGGCGGCCGTGCTCGGGGTGGAATGGGCGGCGCTCTGCGCCGCGGCCGCGCCGGCGGCGAGCGCGCCGCATGCCACGATGAATGCGCCTGAAAGCCTTGTCGACATTGCCGAGCCCCCTCTGACCAGACAGTCGTTGATGTCGTTCGCGGTTTGCTTGTATTGAACGACCGTTGAAGTCTATTGCAACGACCGTTGAACTGCAACCGCAGGGCCGGATCGG
This sequence comes from Steroidobacteraceae bacterium, assembly GCA_035713045.1. Classification (GTDB taxonomy): domain Bacteria; phylum Pseudomonadota; class Gammaproteobacteria; order Steroidobacterales; family Steroidobacteraceae; genus 13-2-20CM-66-19. The sequence continues at coordinate 20,294 of DASTAC010000158.1, read as the reverse complement.
CTCCGGACAGGGAAAACACCGGGGCCGCGCGCCGGGCGCGGGCCGCCGGGGCGCGCCCGGCGTTCGGGCATCCTGCGGCCGGCGCCGCCGAAACCCGCAGGCACGGCGGCCCCAGAGGCTAGAATGGTCGTTTCAAGGGGGAGATCGATGGCACGGCCCAAGCGCACGACCAAAGAGAAGCTTCTGGATGCCGCCGAGAAGCTCTTCGCCCGCAGGGGATTTCACGGCACCTCGGTGCGCGAGATCACGGGCGAGGCGGGCGTCGACCTGGCGCTCGTCAACTATCATTTCGGAGGCAAGAAGCCGCTCTTCGCCGCCGTCCTGGAGCGCCGGGGCGCCATGCTCAACGAGGAGCGGCTGCGCCGCCTCGCCGCCGTGCGCCGGGCCGCGGCGCCGCAGCCGGCGAGCGCCGAGGCGGTGATCGGGGCCTTCTTCGATCCGATCCTGGATTTCCTCGACCACGCCGGTCCCGGCTGGCACAGCTACTTCTCGCTCCTCGCCTGGGTGAACAACTCCCCGGAGTGGGGCCGGCGCCTCATGAGCAAGACCTTCGATGCGACCGTGCGCGAGTTCATCCGCGCGCTGATGGAATCCCTGCCGGATGCCGCGCCCGAGGACATCTTCTGGGGCTACAACTTCCTCACCGGCGCGCTCACCCTCTCGCTCGCCGAGACCGGCCGCCTCGATGTGCTCTCCGACGGCCTTTGCCGCTCCACCGATGTCGCCGCGCTCAGAGCGCGCCTGGGCCCGTTCGTGGCGGCGGGACTGCGGGGCCTCGCGCACCGGGACGCGCGGTAGTCAACAGTTCCCCATCGACCGCATGCGTCGCACGGGTGGCCATGGACGGACACCCCGGAGCTTTGCGCAGAGCAGGGACTGCGCAGCGCAAAGCCCCGATCCAGCGCTTCTTGACATGGACGCACGTCCCCCCCGGATCATGAAGCGGCCCCAACGTGTGACAGGCACAGGGAGGTGCCCCGCCGCCGCAGGTGGCGGACGTTGAGCCAAAAACCACGCTTTTTGGCTCAACGGCGCTGGGCGGGGCAGGAGCCCCGATCCAGCGCTTTCTAATAGGAGACTTGCGGCGGCGCGCCGGGCGCGGCGCGATTGGCGGGATGGCAGGTGCCCGGGTCGACGGCGAGGAGGGCGGCGCTGCTGTTCGCCGCGATCGTCCGGGTCGGCACCCCGATGAAGGACGCGATGTACGGTTGGGTCACGATGATGTAGGGATACTGGCACGCCACCTTGCTCCAGCTCACCGGCGCGAGCACCGCGGGGCGCCAGTCGTGCTCGCTCTTGTCGTACTCGAATCGCCAGCGGTAGGTCTGCCCCTGGGCGTGCAGGGTGAATAGCGGCGATCGGTTCCAGATCCGCTGCAGCCGGTACCATTGCTCGACCGGGGCATAGAGCCGCTTCCTGAAGCTGAAGTAGCTCATGGGGTCGCCGCGGTTGCCGGTGAAGAGGTAGGGGATGAGACCCAGGCGATCGAGCAGCACGAAGGCGCTCGTGTGCTCGAGCGGCAGGATGGTGCTCTTCGGATAGGTATAGATCGGCAGGACGAGCGAGCCGCGGGGTACCCGCGCCGCCACGGCGCGGTAGCCTTGCGCCCACGCATTGTCCTTCTCGAGGTGCCAGCCGACATAGGCGAGATTCACCGCCGCGAGCACTACGGCCGCCGCGAGCGCCGGGGCCCCGGCGAATTCGCTGGCGCGCAGACGGGCGGTGGCCAGGCGGAGCACGGCGAAGAGGATGAAGAGCACGACCATCGGCAGTGCCCGCACGTCCACGTAAGCCGCCCCGGAGTACGTCTCGGGCAGGACGACATAGATGCCGAGGAAGGTCACCGCCAGCGCGATCTGCTCGAGCACCGCCGGCTCGAGGAGGCGCCGGGAAACGAGCTCGCGCCGCACGGGCCACAGCAGGGTGAAGGCGAGCAGCACGATCATCGGACGGGTGGTACGGCCGCCATAGCGGAAGAACTCGCCTTCCAGGCCGTAAATCTTCTGCCACACCGTTCCCCAGTGCAGCGCGTAGACGCCGGGAGAGGCCGCATGATGCGGCCCCGCGAGCACGCCCAGGTAGAGCGCCAGCAGCATGAGAACGGGCAATAGCAGTCGCGCTTCCTGACGCACGATCCCGCGTCCCAGGAAGAGCCGCACGCTCGCGGAGATCGTCAGCGTCGCGGCCATGAAGGCCATCACCGTCAGATGATCCAGATACCCCGCGAACACGGCCGCGAGATAAGCGACATAGCGCCGGGCCGACCAGCGCTCCCGCAGCGCATCGGCGAGGGCGATGCAAAGGACGATGAGCGGGATCGCGAAGCGGAAGGCGGCGAAGCCGACGAGGAAGAACCAGTCCGTGGCGAGATACAGGCTGATGAGGACGACCAGCGGCCGTGCCTGCGGCGCCAGCCGGTTGACATGCATGTAGTAGAGCAGCGCGGCGGGCAGCGCGAGCACGGTGAGCTCGAGGAACACGATCCCTCCGGCGGTGGTGCCGAAGGCCGCGACCAGGCTCGTCAGGACGAGGTCGTGCAGCAGATACGGAACGAGCTGCCAGTGAAACGCGAAGACGCCGCCCCAGCGCGCCCCGTGATGGAAGAGCAGGTCCTCGAGCACCTTGGCGCGGGCGAGATGGTCCGGAAAGTCCTCGAACGGAAACGAGGTCAGCCGCGCGATGAGCGTCAGATAGCCGATGAGGAGCAGGCCGGCCGCGGGCCAGCCGATGACATTGACGAGCGTCGCGCGCGAAGTGCGGACCGGCACCGGCGCGGGGGCGTCCGGGGGTATGGGGGAGGGCTCCATCGGCCGTGGGCGGCAGCAAGATTTGGAGCGAGCGCAGCTCCGGCCGGCACCTCGTGGCCCTCGCCCCGCCAGCGCGAGGTCGGGCTGGGCAAGGGCATAGGCTTTGCTTCCCCGCCACCGAAATGCGCACTGGACGAGGCGATCGGGACCGTTGAGAGACCCAACCACACAGGCGCAAGCCGGGCCAGGAAGCGGGACGCGACTGACGCTGCAGCCCGGCGCGGGGTCCTGCGGCGAGGTGATACAGCCGACAGAGGCGCCCCCCCGGCCGATCACCGACCTGCCGCCAGTCATGGTGCTCGCCGATCACTTTGGTTATGCCGGCGGCGTGCGCCACGGAGTGACGACCTACCTGGTGCATGTTCTGCCCTTGCTGGTCCGCGCCGGTGTCGACCTGACCGTCTGCTTCCTCCGTGCGCCGCACGCTGCCGCGGCGGAGTTGCGCGCACGAGGTATCCGTCCCGTCTTCCTCGATGCCGCCAAGTGGGATCCCACGGTCGCCCTGCGCGTGGCCGCGCTGGCCCGGCGCAATGGGGTGCGGCTGTTGCATGCCACAGGGATCAAGGGAACCCTGGTCGCGCGCATCGCCGGACGGCTCGTCGGCGCCCGCACGCTGTTGCACGTTCACGACCTCAACGATCCCGGAGCAGTCAGCGTGCTGCAGCGGCTCTTCGCTCGGCCGACCGATGCCGCGGTGTGCGTGTCGGAGGCGGTGCGGGAGTTGGCCGTGAGCCGCTATCACGTGCGCCCTGCGCGGGTGCGTGTCGCCCGCAACGGGGTCCCGCTCGAAGCGCTGCGAAGCGCCGGAGCCGGTGCGCGCAGCCGCGTGCGGGCCGAGCTCGCCATCGAGCCGGGCCGATCCGTGCTCGCCATCGTCGGCCGCATGCATCCGGTCAAGGGCCATCGCGCCCTGCTCGGGATGCTCCCCGCCATCGTGCGCAGCTGTCCGCGAGCGCTGCTCCTCGTGGTTGGCGACGGGCCGGAGCGCGCGCCCTGCGAGGAGCTCGCCCGAAGCCTCGGCATGTCCCAACACGTGCGGTTTCTCGGCCGGCGAGCCGATGTGCCCCGCCTGCTGGCGGCCGTCGACCTCCTCCTGATGCCGTCGCAGTCCGAGGGTCTGGGCCTTGCCGCGATCGAGGCGCTGGCCGCGGCGCGGCCCGTCATCGCTTATGCCGTGGGCGGTCTGCCGGAAGTGGTGGTGGAAGGGGTGAACGGCCGTCTGGTGCCGCCGGGTGACTGCGAGGCATTTACGCACGCCGTGGTCGATACCCTTCGCGACCCCGGAAAGCGCTTCTCCTACGCACGGGGCGCCGTCTCCAGCGCCCAGCGCTTCAGTCTGGAGGCGCACGTACAGCGGCTCATCGAGTGCTACCGCATGGCCGTCGCCCCCTGAAGGCCACGGACAGTCATGCTAAATTAGACCCCTGATGAGAAGGGGAGAGCAATCGTGAATGCCTTGGACCAGAGCGTGAAGCGCGCCGTGCCGAGCCAGCCTCCGGCGGCTCCGGAAGAATTTGCCGACAGGCCCGCGCTGCCGGCGGGCACGCGCTCGCTGGAGGGGCGGATGCTGGCGCGTCTGCTCGAGTATTTCGGAAATCCTCCGCTGGAGTTCCATCTCTGGAACGGGGAGCGCATCGCGCCCGCGGGTACGGCGCCCGTCGCGCGCGTGAGCCTCTCGAGCCGCGCGACCCTGCTCGGCGTCCTCGCGGATCCGCAGATGCGGTTCCCGGACGCCTACAGCGAAGGACGGCTGGAGATCGAAGGCGATCTGGTGCAGCTGCTGGAGACGATCTACCACTCCGGCCGCAACGCCCCGCAACCCTCCACGGTGCGGCGGCTGGCGGATCGGCTGCGCCGGCCTCACGTCAACACCCTCTCCGGCTCGCGCGAGAACATCCACCACCATTACGACATCGGCAACGATTTCTACTCGCTCTGGCTCGGGCAGACCATGGCGTACACGTGCGCCTACTATCCGACACCGCAGGCGACGCTCGATGAGGCCCAGGCGGCCAAGATGCACCACGTGTGCCGCAAGCTGCGCCTGCGCCCCGGAGAGACCGTCGCCGAGGCCGGATGCGGCTGGGGGACGCTGGCCCTGCACATGGCGCAGCATTACGGCGTCAAGGTCCGGGCCTTCAACATCTCGCGCGAGCAGGTGGCCTTCGCCCGCGAGCGCGCCGCGCGCCTGGGACTCGGCTCTCAGGTCGAGTACGTCCTCGACGATTACCGCAACATCTCGGGCCGCTACGATGCGTTCGTGTCAGTCGGCATGCTCGAGCACGTCGGTGTCGAGAACTACGAGGCGCTCGGCGGGGTGATCGCCCGCAGCATCGGCACCCGGGGCCGCGGCCTCATCCACTCCATCGGGCGCAACCGGCCGGCGCCGCTGCAGCCGTGGATCGAGAGGCGCATCTTCCCCGGCGCCTATCCGCCCGCGCTCTCGGAGATGATGCGCATCTTCGAGCCCTGGGACTTCTCGGTGCTCGACGTCGAGAACCTGCGACTGCACTACGCGCAGACGCTGCGCCACTGGCTCGAGCTCTTCGAGGCCGCGAGCGGCCGCGTGCGCGAGATGTTCGATGAGAAGTTCGTGCGCATGTGGCGGATGTACCTGGCGGGCTCGGTCGCCGGTTTCACGACCGGGGCGCTGCAGCTCTTCCAGGTGGTGTTCGCGCCGCGGGACAACAACGAGGTCCCGATGACGCGCGAGCATCTCTACTCCCGCTGAGCCAACGATGCGCACCTGCGACGTTCTGATCGTCGGCGGCGGGCCGGCGGGCTCGAGTGCCGCGCGGCAGCTCAAGCGCGCGGGAGCGGACGTGCTGGTGCTCGACAAGGAGCGCTTTCCCCGCCTGAAGCTCTGCGCGGGCTGGATCACCCCGGATGTGGTCAGCGATCTGGAGCTCGACATCGCCGCCTATCCGCACCGCTTCCTCACCTTCGAGCGGATGCACATCCACGTGAAGGGGCTGCACCTGCCGGTGCGCTGCGTGCAGCACTCGATCCGCCGGGTGGAGTTCGACGCCTGGCTGCTCGAGCGCTCCGGCGCGCCGGTGCTGCAGCACGCCGTGCGCAACATCCGCGAGGAGGAGGGCGCCTACATCGTGGATGAGGCGTTCCGCTGCCGCTACCTCATCGGAGCGGGCGGCACCCGCTGCCCGGTGTACCGCACCCTCTTTCGCGAGCTCAACCCGCGCGCGAGCGAGCTGCAGACGGTCACCCTGGAGCACGAGATCGAATACGACTGGCGCGAGCGCGACTGCCATCTCTGGTTCTTCGAGCACGGGCTGCCGGGATACGCCTGGTACGTGCCGAAGCAGAACGGCTGGCTCAACGTCGGCATCGGCGGCATGGCCGACCGGCTCAAGGCGGGCGGCCGGTCCATTCACGAGCATTGGGCGCTCTTCACGCGGATGCTCGGCGGGCGGCTCGCCCGCGGGGCGAACTACGACCCGGCGGGCTACAGCTATTACCTCCGCGGCCGCGTGGACGTGGTGCGCCGCGGGAATGCCTTCATCGCCGGCGACGCCGCCGGCCTCGCGACCCGCGACATGGCCGAGGGCATAGGCCCGGCGGTTCGCAGCGGCCTCAGGGCGGCCGAAGCCATCCTGCACGGCAAGGAGTACCGGCTGGACGATGTCACCGGGGCGAGCCTGGGCGGGGGAGTCGCGAGCCGGCTGCTCGACTGGGCAATGACCCGCGGCGCCGGCCGTACGGCGCAGGCGGCGGCCTGAGGCGTCGCCCACGCAACCGCCGGGCGGCCCGGGAGTTACTGTGGGACGCCCATGCCGCTCCTCCCCCCCATCCTCTGGCCCTCCGCCCTCTGGCTCGCCGTCGTCGCCTGGCTGATCTCGCGGGCCGTACGCCAGCGCAACGTGCTTGCGGCGGTGCCGGTGAGCACGCGGGATCCGGGCGGCACGGCGCCCCGGGTCGCCGTGATCGTGCCCGCCCGTGACGAGGCGGCGAACATCGGGCCCTGCATCCGCTCGCTCTGCGCCCAGCAATACCCGCCCGATCGCCTGCGCATCATCGTGGTCGATGACGATTCCAGCGACGGGACCGGCGCCATCGTGGCCGGCCTCGCCAGGCAGGATGAGCGCATCACGCTGCTTCGCACTCCCCCGCTTCCTCCGGGGTGGAAGGGAAAGGTGCATGCCTGCTGCACCGCGGCGGCGGCGGCTCCGCCCGATGCGCAGTGGCTATGTTTTCTCGATGCCGACATGCGAGCGGCTCCGCGCGCGATCGCGAGCGCCGTGGAGGCGGCCTGCGGGCGCGGTCTCGACCTTCTGACCCTCGCGCCGCGCCACGAGCTCGGGAGCTTTGCCGAGCGGTTGATGCTCCCCTGCGGCCTCTACCTCCTCGGGTTCTATCAGGACCTCGAGAGAATCCAGGCTCCCGACAGCGGCGAGGTGGTGGCGACGGGCCAGTTCATGCTGTTGCGCCGCGCGGCTTACGATGCCGTGGGAGGCCACGCGCCGGTGCGCGGTGCTATCTGCGAGGACGTCGAGCTCGCACTGCTGATGAAGCGGCGCGGCTACCGCGTGCTGCTCATGGACGGCAACCGGCTTCTCAGCACTCGCATGTACACCGGCTGGTCGACGCTCTGGCCGGGGTTTGCCAAGAATCTCACCCAGCTGTTGGGTGGCCCGCTTCGCACCCTGTTGGCCGCGCCCGTGGTCGTGGCGCTCGCGTGGACCGCCGTGTGGCTGCCGCTCTTCGACCTCGCAGCCGTGGCTCACGGCGTGAGCGGCGCAATACCCGCGCTCGCGCTGGCCTCGCTCGGCTGCGCGGCCATGATCGGACTTCACCTCGGAGGTGCGGTGCACTTCAGGATTCCCTGGTGGTACGGACTTCTCTTCCCGCTCGGCTATACGGCAGGAGCCGTCATGGCGCTCGACAGCGTGCGCTGGCGGTTCAGGCGGCGCGTGCACTGGAAAGGGCGCGTCTACACCTCGTGAGACTCGAAAAGCGAAGCCAACAGCGCGCTCCCGACGACTCTCCGCCGGGTGCTACCCACGGGCGCGTCGAGCGCTTCTCCAACCTGACGACCGTGACCGTCGTCGTCGGCATCGTCGTCTTCCTCTACCTGGTCAAGGACATTCTGCTGCCGTTCGCGATCGCGGGCATCGTCGCCTTCGTGACGACGCCCCTCGTCGATTGGATGGCGGCGCGGACGCGCGTGCCGCGCTGGGTCTACGCGCTCGGGATCCTCTTCGCGCTCCTCGGCCTCGGCACGCTCCTCGGCTCACTCGGGGGGCCGCCGCTGCTGCACGAGCTGCAGCAGATCGCGGGCAACCTCCAGGGCACCGTCACCGGGTTCCTCCGGGTGCTGCTCGGCAACCGCACGCTCGTGCTCATGGGCGAGCGGCTCAACGCCGCCGGCATCGGCGCCATGATCGCCCACCAGGCGCAGGCCTGGCTGGCGCAGGACGGCCGCCTGCTCGAGGTGGCGGCGCTCGGCGTCGCGGGCATCTTCGGCGCCATCCTCGCCGTGGTCCTCCTCGGCTATTTCCTGCTCGATGCCCACCGCATCGGCCGCGGTCTCGCCTGGCTCATCCCGCCTCGATACCGGCCATTCACCAGCCGTGTCGGGCGCAACCTCGAGCCGGTGCTGCGTCGATATTTCCTCGGTGTTGGCCTGGTCGTGATCTATGCCTCCACGGTGGCCTACATCGGCCTGGGTGTCATACTCCACATCCATCATGCCGCGTTTCTGGCGCTCATCACGGGGCTGCTCGAGCTCATCCCCTTCATCGGGCCCGCGGCCTCGGCGGTGATGGCGGGACTGGTGGCGGTGCAGCAGGCCACCTCCGGTTGGAACATCGTCGCCTACTGCGTGTATGCGACGGTGCTGCGGATCTCCATCGATCAGTTTTTCGGGCCGCTGGTGCTCGGCCGCGCGGCGTACGTGCCGCCGGTGCTCGTCATTTTCTGCTTCCTTGCCGGCGGGCTCCTCTTCGGCATCGTCGGCGTCATGTTGTCGGTTCCGGTGGCGATCTGCATCAAGGTGCTGCTGACCGTGATCTACGAGGATCCCGACCCGAGCCTGCGCTGAGGGAGAGCCCAAGGCCGAGCCGGAACTTTCCTCCGCTCCCCGAGTTCTGGTCACTGTCGACCGGCCAGCAAGGAGCGTCTGCGTTGTCCGTCGAGCTTTCCGACAAGCGCGCCCTGCGCGCGATCCATCCGGAGCACTGGGTCTTCAGTCTCGACCGGTGGCTGCGCCGCTGGCACGGCGTCTACGAGTTCACCGCGCACCGGGAGTGTCTGTTCCGCGCGGAGCGCTGCTTCGCGGAGGAGACGCTGTTGCTCTCGGACGGGGTGAGCGTGCGCCGCGGCGATCCGCTCCTCAGGGTGCATCTTTGGAACGAGCACATGCCCGCGATGGGCCCGCGTGGCCCGACCATCGGCTGGGCCCGACGCGCCACCCGTGCCATCGAGACCTCCCTGCGCGAGCTCGCCCGCCACCTGGCGCGCGATGACCTCGATCCGGTGGTCGCCGTCTGCGCCGACATGCGCCTGGCGACGGCGCGGCAGAGCGCGCAGCTCGCGCGCATCGTCTCGCGCTTCGGCTTCGAGGCCGAGAAGGACTCCCGGGTGGGGCGCCCGGGGCGGCTGCGCCTCTTCGGTGAGAACATCCTGATGGTGCTGTTGGTGCTCGCGACCAACCCGATCGCCTTTCGCGCCGCCGTCCTGCGGCGCGATCACGCCCGGGTCATCATCTCCCGCCCCAAGCTGTTGCGGTTGTATCGGCCGTAGGGCGTGCCCGTCGACCGGCGGCTACCCGGGCCGTTTGACATCGAACCGCTGCGGCCGGATGCTTCGCCTCCATGACCGCGACGCTCTGGATCGGTACCCGCAAGGGCGCGTTCACGCTCCGGCCCGAGAGCGGCGGCCGCCGCTGGCGGCTGGGCGGACCCCAGTTTCTGGGGCACATCGTGCACCACGTGGTGCAGGACCCGCGCGAGCCCAAGGTTCTGCTCATGGCCGCCAAGACCGGCCACCTCGGGCCGACGGTCTACCGCTCGAGCGACCGGGGCCGTACCTGGCGGGAGGCGGCGCAGCCGCCGGCGTTTCGCAAGGCGGGGCAGGGTGAGGAGGCGCGCGCCGTGGAGCGGGTCTTCTGGCTGACTCCGGGGCATTCCTCCGAGCGTGGCACCTGGTACGCCGGGACCTCGCCGGCCGGGCTCTTCCGCTGCGAGGACGGGGGCGAGCGCTGGCAACCCGTCGCGGGATTCAACGATCACCCGATGCGCCCGAAATGGACGAGCTTCGGGACGCCCGACGGGCAGCTGCTGCACTCGATCAACATCGATCCGCGCGATCCGAGGCACCTCTATCTCGCCATCTCCGCCGGAGGCGTGTTCGAGTCCACCGACGGCGGCGCCGACTGGGCCCCCCTCAACGAGGGCTGCGCCGCGGACTTCATGCCGGACCCGCAGGCGCCCTACGGGCACGATCCGCATTGCGTCGCCCTGCATCCCGGCGCGCCCGACCGGCTCTATCAGCAGAACCACTGCGGCATCTACCGCCTGGATCGCCCGCAGCGGCGCTGGGTGCGCATCGGCCTCGCCATGCCGAAGAAGATGGGCGACGTCGGCTTTCCGATCGTCCTCCATCCCACCGATCCCGATACCGCCTGGGTATTGCCCATGGACGGGCAGACGGTATGGCCGCGCACCTCGATCCAGGGCAAGCCCGCGGTCTATCGCACCAGCGACGGGGGCCGCAGCTGGCGGCGGCTCGATCGGGGACTGCCACCGTCGCAGGCGTGGCTCACCGTGCTGCGGCAGGCAATGTGCGCGGACGCCAGCACGGCGCGGATCGGGCTGTATTTCGGAACGACCGGAGGGGAGGTCTGGGCCGGCGCCAACGGCGGGGAGACCTGGCGCTGCATCGCCCGTCATCTGCCGGAGATCTATTCCGTCACCCACGCGCCCTAGCGTCCGCAAGCGCTTGCGACTCATGAGCTGCATCGTCCGCATACCCAGCCCCTTGCGCTCCTACACGGCAGGCGCCGCGGCGGTGCCGGCCGAGGGCGCCACCGTCGAAGAAGTGCTGGCCAGTCTCGAGCACCGCTTCAGCGGCATCCGCTTTCGCATGGTGGACGAGCAGAGCCGGGTCCGGCCGCACATCCGTCTGTACGTCAACACCGCGGAGGTGACGGTGCTCTCGCAAACCGTGGGCACGGGCGATGTCGTGCACGTGATTTGCGCATTGAGCGGCGGTTAGCGGGGTGAGGGCGTGACGCTCTCGGCGTCGGAGCTGTCCCGGTATCACCGGCATCTCGCGCTGCCGGAGCTGGGGCGCGCCGGCCAGGAGCGGCTGAAGCGCGCTCGTGTCGTAGTCATCGGCGCGGGCGGGCTCGGCTCGCCGGCGGCGCTCTACCTGGCGGCGGCCGGTGTCGGCACGCTCGGGCTCGTGGACTGCGACCGAGTGGAGCTCTCGAACCTGCAGCGCCAGGTGTTGTTCGACGCCGCAGCCGTCGGGCGGCTGAAGACCGAGGCCGCTCGCGAGCGGTTGCTGGCCCTGAACCCCGAGATTTCCGTCCTCGCGCACACCCTGACTCTCTGTGCGGACAACGTCCTCGAGGTGCTCTCCGGCTACGACCTCGTCCTCGACGGGACCGACCGGGTGAGCACCCGCTATGTGGTCAACGACGCGTGTGTGCTGCTGCGCAAGCCGCTGGTCTCGGCCGCGATTCACCGCTTCGAGGGGCACGCGATGACCTATCTGCCGGGACGCGGACCGTGTTACCGCTGTCTCTTTCCGGCGGCGGAAGAGGGCGCGGCGGCGAATTGCGCGCAAGCGGGCGTGCTCGGTGTGCTTCCCGGCGTGCTCGGGGCTATCCAGGCCACCGAGGCGGTCAAGGTGCTGACCGGCATCGGCGAGCCGATCGTCGGCCGACTGCTGACCTACGATGCGTTGGATCTGCGGTTCCTCGAGCTGCCGGTGACCCGGCGCGCCGACTGCGCCGTCTGCGGCGAAAGACCGACGATCACGGCGCCGCGGGATGCGGGAGAAGTCTGCGACATGGATGCCCTGCGCCGGGTGCGCCGGCTGAGCGCAGCCGCTCTGAATGAGCTCCTGGCCGCACAGGCGGGCGCAGCCGGCGTCGCGCTCATCGACGTGCGCGAGCCGCACGAGTTCAACACCCGCCATCTGCCAGCCGCGCGCAACATCCCGCTCGCGGACCTCGCGGGCCGGCTGAGCGAGCTCTCCGCCGGATGCACGCCGGTGTTCGTGTGCCGCAGCGGCCGCCGCAGCCTCGAGGCCTGTGCCCTGGCCCTGCGTAGCGGCATCGAGGCACCTGCGCACCTGGAGGGCGGGCTGCTCGCCTGGGCGGAGCAGGTCGATCCGGCCTTCCCGGTCGCGGCGGGCTGAAGCTTCCAACGGCGCTCCGTGTTGCGCCGCGGCAACGGTCGCCATAAGTAATGCTGCGGATGGACGCCGGCTCGGGAGCGTGTATCCTCTGCGCCACGATGCGGGGTTCGCGATAAGAGACTGCGGGGGACGCGGCCGCGAGACCCGGGGGGAGGGCGCATGTTGCGGAAGATTGTCGTGCTCGGGGCGGTCCTGGTGACCCTCGGTCTTGCGGCCTGCGGCAGCAACAGTCCAACGGGAAAGGTGGCGACCAGTAACGCGCGCGGCACTCTCGTCGACAATCCGCCGCTGCGCGTCGCCTCCGCGAATGCGGCGACCTTCTCCGCGCAGCTGAGCTCCACCCCTTCGGGGCAGCAGCTGCTGCAGCTCGCCGGAACGCCGAGCTGCGGGGTCGACTTCTACTACTTCAAGTACTGGACCGTCGCGCCGGACAACTCACCGCAGCTCGCTTCCGGGGCGCTGATGGTGCCGACCGGCTCCGCCGCCCCGTGCACCGGCCCGCGGCCGATCGTGCTGTACGCGCACGGCACGGCGACGCAGTCCACCTACAACATCGCCGACATCAGCGATACCGCCAACCCCGCTTACGGCGAGTCGGCCATGGTCGCCGCCGTCTTCGCGGCCCAGGGCTATATCGTCGTGGCGCCTAATTACCTCGGTTATGACATCTCGACCCTCGGGTATCACCCGTATCTCGACGGGGCCGAGAATGCGACGGTGATGATGGATGCGCTGACGGCGGCCCGCACCGCGCTTCTCAGCACATTCACGCCCACTACCAGCGACAGCGGCAAGCTGTATGTCACCGGGTACTCGGAGGGTGGCTACGAGGCGATGGCGACCGTCAAGGCGATGCAGGCCGCCGGCGAAGCCGTCACCGCATCGGCGCCGTCCTCGGGCCCCTACGCCCTGGAAGCGTTCGGGGACGCGATCTTCTTCGGACAAGTGGACATCGGCTCGACGGCATTCGCTCCGATGGTGAGGACCAGCTACGGCCACGCATACGGCAATCTCCACAGCCAACCCTCGCAAGTGTTCTCCGCGACGTATGCGAGCGGCATCGACTCCCTGCTGCCCAATGCGGCTCCGCTGTCGACGCTGTTCCAGCAAGGCCTGCTTCCGGAGACGGCGCTGTTCGACAGCACCACGCCGACTTCCGCGACGGGCAATGCCGCCCTGGACGCGCAGGCCAACCTGCTGCTCGCCATTCCGGCGCCCCCGCTCTACACGACACAGGAGGCGGCGCTGTTCGACCTCGGCTTCGGCAACCCTTACCTGGTCAACAACAGCTATCGCGTGGAGTACGTGGACGACGCCCTGATCAATCCGGACCAGGCGGAGATGACCCTGCTCAGCCCGCCGCCGCAGCCGCCGCTGACCTCGAGCGACGTCGCGCTCGCCGCGACCTCGACGCTCGGGCTGCGCCAGGACCTGAGGCTGAACGACATGCGCAACGGCGGCTGGGCTCCCCAGGACCCGATGCTGCTCTGCGGCGGAGATCAGGACCCGACGGTGTTCTTCCAGAACACGCAGATCATGGCGGCCGAGTGGACCCCCTATGTCCAGGGCGGCCTCGTGAGCGTGCTCGACCTGAACGCCACGCCGAGCGGGCCGTACCAGGCGCTGCAGGCGGGCTTCCAGCAGACCTACGCAGGGCTGGTGACCGCGCAGGGCGCCGCCGCCATTGCTTCCTACCACTCCACCGAGGCACCGTTCTGCATGGTGGCGGCCCGCGGTTTCTTTGCGCAAGTTCCGTAAGCTCGGCGAGGGACGATCATGCAGAAGAAAATCATGACTCTGGCGCTCGGGGCCGCAATCGCACTCGCCGCCTCCGGCGCGCATGCGGGTAACGCCGGGCCGAACGACATCCGGGCCGGGGTGTACTTCGTGCACTTCGATGCCCAGGCGGGAGACATCTCGGGGCCTTATGTGCCCCCGGGGCTCAACCTCCACGTCGACAATGTCGTGACACTGTATCTCGCGTACGTCCGCTCGATATCGACCCACTTCGATGTCGAGCTGGCGGCCGGATATCCCCCGCTCACGAAGACCGAAGGCAGGGGACCGGCGATGCTGGGCTCGGTGCCCTACAACGGCCGCATCATCTCCACCACCCGCTGGTTCTCCCCGACACTTCTCTTCGAGTACGTGTTCGGCGACGCGAATTCGCGCCTGCGGCCCTATGTCGGGGTCGGCGTCAATTACACCAAGTTCTTCTCGCGCCAGTCGACGGCCGCGGGCAACGCGGCGAGCGGCGGTCCCACCTCGATATCGCTGCCGTCCTCGGTCGGACCGGCCGCGACCGTCGGCCTGAGCTACGAGATCAGCGACCGCTGGCACGTGTACGCCTCGTACTCCGTCGCGCAGGTCAACAGCAAGCTGACGGCTCAGACGGCGGGGCTCCAGCGAACCTCGGAAATCCACTTCTGGCCGAATGCGCTCGTGATCTCGGCGGGCTACTCGTTCTGATCCCTACGGCCAGCCCTTGACGCGGGCCAGGCGCGCCGCTTCGACGCGGTTGGCGGCGCCGAGCTTGCTGATCGCCTCCGAGAGGTAATTGCGGACGGTGCTTCATCGGGTAATACGCGCCGGCGAGGATCGCGCGCGTGAGCGGCATGAGCTGGCGCTTGCGGGGGGCCCTTGCTGCAGTGGCGCGCCTCATCCTGAATCGGCCTACCGGCGCTGCGGTTTTCGGGCGGACCGGCTACCATCCGGGCAATCATGAAGATCGCAGGCACTCCTTATCGCACGATCTGGCCGGCGGGTCCCGGGCTCGTCCGGGTGATCGATCAGTCGCGGCTGCCGTTCGAGTTCGTGACGCTGGACCTCACGACACTGGAGGACGCGGCTCGAGCCATCAAGACGATGGTGGTTCGTGGGGCGCCCCTCATCGGTGCGACTGCCGCGTATGGGCTTGCGCTGGCGCTGCGCACCGATGCCTCCGATCAGCGTATCGATGAGGCTGCGAGGACCTTGCGGGCGACTCGTCCCACCGCGGTCAATCTGGCGTGGGCCTTGGAGCGCGTGCGCAGCGCGATCTCGCCGCTTGCCCCGGCGCAGCGGTACGAAGCAGCCTTCCGTGAGGCCGGCAATATCTGCGAGGCGGACGTGAAGCAGTGCCGCTCCATCGGGATGCACGGCATGGAGATCATCCGACGCCTTGCCCAGCCGTCCGGGCGCCGAGTCAACATCCTGACGCACTGCAACGCGGGATGGCTGGCTTGCGTGGACTGGGGCACGGCGCTCGCTCCGATCTACATGGCGCACGATGCGGGCATCCCCGTGCACGTGTGGGTCGACGAGACCCGCCCGCGCAATCAAGGCGCCTCGCTCACCGCCTACGAGCTTGGCGCGCATGGCGTTCCGCATACGGTGATCGTCGACAACCTCGGCGGGCTGCTCATGCAGCGCGGTGAGGTGGTCATGGCCATCGTCGGCAGCGACCGTGCCACGGCCTGCGGTGACATCTGCAACAAGGTCGGAACCTACCTGAAGGCATTGGCGGCAAAGGACAACGGCGTGCCGTTCTACGCGGCGCTGCCCGTCAGCACCATAGACTGGAGCCTCGATCGCGGATCCGACATCGAGATCGAGGAGCGCTCGGCGCTCGAGGTGACGGAGATGTCCGGCCGAACCGCCGCGGGCGGGATGGGCAAGGTCCGCATCGTCCCGGACGGCAGCGCGGCGCTCAACCTGGCCTTCGACGTGACTCCCGCGCGGCTCGTCACCGGCATCATCACGGAGCGCGGCGTCTGCGAGGCGAGCCGCGAGGGCCTGCTGAGCCTCTACCCGGAGCGGCGTCCGCGGACATGAGCACCGGCGGCGCGCCAGCGGATCGCGATCTGCGCGCGGCGGTGATCGCCGGCTGCCGGGAGCTGACACGTCTCGGCCTGACCTACGGCACCTCGGGCAATGTGAGCGTGCGCCGGGACAACGGCAGCTTCTTCGTGAGTCCCACGGGCATGCCCTACGACTCGCTGGAGCCGGAGGACGTGCCGCTGGTGACCCTGGAGGGCGCCTGGTACGGCCGCCGCCGGCCCTCGAGCGAGTGGCGCTTTCACCGGGACATCATGGCGGCGCGCGCCGAAGCCGGCGCCATCGTGCACGCCCACTCCCGCCACGCCACCGCGCTGGCCTGCACCGGACGGGGCATCCCCGCGTTCCACTACATGGTGGCGGTCGCGGGCGGCGAGGACATCCGCTGCGCTCCGTATCACACCTTCGGTACCCAGGAGCTGTCCGACGCCGCGCTCGCGGCGCTCGCAGGCCGCAAGGCGTGTCTCCTCGCTCATCACGGCATCATCGCCATGGGCGCCGATCTGGCGGGCGCGCTGAAGCTCGCGGGCGAGGTGGAGAGCCTGGCGGCGCAGTATTGCACCGCGCTGGCACTGGGCAACGTGGGCCTGCTCGATGCGCGCGAGATGCAGACCGTGATCGGGAAATTCCGCACCTACGGCCGCCAGGACGCCGCCGATCCGGCGCTGCGCGCGGGCGGCGAGATGCTGCCGCCGCTACGCCCTTGAGCATGAGCCGGGGGGTGCGGGAGAGTGCCCCCCGCCTCGAGCCCGTTCCCTGCGGCGGCGCAATGGGGTAAGGTGCCAGCGCATCGGGGGTCACCAGAAAGATCTACAACTTGAAGACGCCAACACCCGCCGGCGATGCAGCGCGCGGCGAATTCACTCTGCGCGGCATCGTCATCGGCGTGATCATCACGGTGCTGTTCACGGCCGCCAACGTCTACTTCGGCCTCAAGGCCGGCATCACCTTCTCCACGTCCATTCCCGCGGCCGTCATCTCCATGGCGATCCTGCGGAGCCTGCGCGGCGCCACGATGCAGGAGAACAACATCGTGCAGACGGTGGCCTCGGCGGCGGGCACGCTCTCCAGCATCATCTTCGTGCTGCCGGGCCTGGTGATCGTCGGCTGGTGGAACGGCTTTCCGTTCTGGATCTCCTTCACCATCTGCGCGGCCGGCGGCATCCTCGGCGTCATGTACACCATTCCGCTGCGGCGCGCGCTCGTCACCCAGTCGGATCTGCCGTATCCGGAAGGGGTCGCCTGCGCGGAGGTGCTCAAGGTCGGCTCCGGGGCCACGACGAACGAGGACATGGAGAAGGTCGAGGCCGGTGGCGCCGGCCTCAAGGCGGTGCTCTGGGGTGCAATCGTGTCGGCGGCGTTCTACATCGTCGTGCAGACCCGCATCTTCGCCAGTGACGTGGTGCGTTATTTCCGGGTGGGCAACGGCGGAGGCGCGACGGGCTTCGACTTCGCGCTGTCATTCGCGCTCTTCGCCATCGGCCATCTCGTCGGAATCTCGGTTGGCATCGCGATGCTGGTCGGCGCGCTGATTGCCTGGGGATGGGGCATTCCTCACTTCACCGCGCTGCACCCCGCCGCGGGTGCCGCGGCGGTCGTCGCTCAGGCCGCCTGGGGCCATTACGTGCGATACGTCGGTGCGGGGACCATCGGCATCGCCGCCATCTGGACCCTGCTCACCCTGATCAAGCCGGTGGTGTCGGGGCTCGCCGGCGCCATGGCCGCCGCGCGCGTGCGCAGAGCGGGGCAGGCGCACACGCTTGCGCGGACGGAGCAGGACATCCCGATCGGCATAGTGGCCCTGGTGTCGCTCCTGTGTCTCGTGCCGGTGGTATGGCTCCTCTGGAACTTCGCGGTGACGAGCGGCCTCGGGAGCCACGTCTGGCTGCTCACGGTGGGCGGCGTGATCTTCATCGCCATCATGGGGTTCCTGGTCTCCACGGTCTGCGGCTACATGGCCGGTCTCATCGGCTCATCCAACAGCCCGCTCTCCGGCATCGGCATCCTGGTGGTGGTCGTGTTCGCGCTGCTGCTCGTCTTCGAGGTGAAGGGCTCGCTGCCGGCGGGCGGCGGCAACGCGCTCGTTGCCTTCTCGCTCTTCGTCACCGCCATCGTCTTCGCCGTCGCCTCGATCGCCAACAACAACCTGCAGGACCTGAAGACGGGGCAGCTGGTCGATGCGACGCCAGCGAAGCAACAGTGGGCGCTCGTCGTGGGCGTCATCGCGGGCGCGCTGATCATTCCGCCGGTGCTCGATGTCGTCAATCACGCCTTCGGCTTCCTCGGTGCGCCCGGCGTCAACCCGGCGCACGCGTTGCCCGCGCCCCAGGCGGGGCTCATCTCGGCCCTGGCGCAGGGCGTGATCCAGCACAACATCGACTGGGGCGCGCTCTGGGTGGGCGTGCTCATCGGCATCGCCTGCATCGTCCTCGATGAGGTGCTGCGCCGGGCGGTGAAGGGCGCGCGGCTGCCGCCGCTCGCCGTGGGGCTGGGAATCTACCTGCCGACCGCGAGCACGCTCATGATCGTCGTGGGCGCGATCGTCGGGTGGGCGTTCAACCGCCGGGCCGCGCGCGGGCCGAGGCCGGAGGCGGAGCAACAGCTCGGCGTGCTTCTCGCCTCCGGGCTCATCGTCGGCGAGGGCCTCCTCGGCGTCATCTTCGCCTTCGTGATCGGCTTCTCCGGAATCACGGCGCCGATCGCGCTCGTGGGCGATGGCTTCGCGACGACCTCGATCTGGGTGGGCGGAGCGGCGTTCGCCGTGATCGTATGGCTCCTCTACCGCTGGATCTCCCGCCTCGCAAGGCAGTGATCTGCGGTCGGCCGGCCACGATGGCCGGATGCAGCGCGATCAACCATAGCCGCTGACCTCGGTGCCGGTGCCCTGCGCCAGGCCCGAGTAGGAGATGAGGGCGAGCGCGCCGAAGATGCCCATCGCGACCAGCGCCAGGCGGAAATCGAACGGCGCCAGCTGGGAGGCATGGCGCAGCAGCCGGCTGAAGTTGAGCAGCAGCGCCGCGACCGCGACGCCCACGCCGTTCGAGACCTGCTGCGCGAGCGAGGAGAGAATGCTCGCCGAGGAGCGCTCCTCGGCATCGATCTCGGCGAAAGTCGTGTAGGTGAGCGCGGAGAACTGCATCGAGCGGCTGGCGCCGGCGAAGAGAAGGATGGCACCGGTGAGCAGGGCCGGCAGGCCGGGTGAGATCAGCGCGCAGGAGGCGATGCCGGCCGCGGCCACCGCGCCGTTGACGATCAGGACCTGGCGCAGGCCGAAGCGCCTGACGATCGGGTTGGTCACCGTCTTCATCAGCAGATTGGCCAGCATGTAGACGAGCAGGAGCAGTCCCGAGTCGAGCGGGGAGAGGCCGAATCCGACCTGCAGCATGAGCGGCAGGAGGAAGGGCGTGGCGCTGATCGCGGCGCGGGAGATGCCTCCGCCCGAGATGCAGGCGACGAAGAAGGCGTGCCGGCGCAGCGGATCGAGACGGACCACGGGGTCGCGCGTGGCCCCGAGGTGGCGCACGGCGAAGATGCCCGCGATGGCCGCCGCGCAGAGGAATGCGACCGCTGCCGGTACGTCGATCTGGCGTGCGCTCGCAATGTCGATCCCATACGTCAGGCAGCCCACAGCGGCTGCCAACAGCAGGAACCCGGCACGGTCGAACGAGGCGCGCTCCTCGCTGCGATGGTTGGGGACCACCGCGAGCGCGAGCAGGATCGCCACCACCCCGAACGGCAGATTGATATAGAAGATCCAGCGCCACGAGGCGGCGCTGGTGATGAATCCGCCGAGGGGCGGTCCGATCACCGGCGCGAGCAGCGATGGCCACACGAGCATCGAGAGCGTCTGCATGAGCTCGCGCTTCTCGGAGTTGCGCAGCACGATGATCCGCCCGACCGGCGACATCATCGCCGCCATGCCGCCCTGCAGCAGCCGCCAGGCGATGAATCCGGCAAAGCCTGTGGCGAGCCCGCAGGCCATGGACGCGGTGGTGAAGAGCGCGATCGCGGCGCAGAAGAGATTGCGCGTGCCGAGGCGGTCGGCCAGCCAGCCGCTCGCCGGAATGCATACCGCCGCCGCGAGGGCGTAGGCGGTGATGCCCTCGCTCATGCGGCTCGCGGTGGTCGCAAAGGTTTGCGCCATCGCGGGCAGCGCCGTCACGATGATCGTGCCATCCAGGTTTTGCATGAACTGCGCGCAGGCGACGATGAGCGCAATCCGCATCGAGGGCCGCGCCATCGCGGCCCTGAGCTCACGGAGAGGGGACATGCGTGCATTGTACCTAG
>DASTAC010000157.1:0-2393 GCA_035713045.1 Steroidobacteraceae bacterium | reverse complement strand
GGCACCGGCGCGGACGGGGGCGGCGGCGGCGCGACCTAGTCGCCCGCGATCGTCATCTCGCCGATGAGCACGGACCCGCAGCGGATGCCGCCGCGGGGGTCGACGTCGCTTCCGACCGCCACGATGTTGCGATAGATGTCGCGCAGGTTTCCGGCGATCGTGATCTCGTGGACCGGGTAGGCGACCGCCCCGCCCTCGACCCAGAAGCCGCTGGCACCGCGCGAGTAGTCCCCGGTGACCCCGTTGACGCCCTGCCCCATCAGCTCCGTCACGAGCAGGCCCGAGCCCATGCGCCGCAACAGCGCATCTTGCCCCGGAGAATCGCCCGATGAGTCCACGATGAGATTGTGGATGCCCCCGGCGTTGCCCGTGGTCTTCAGGCCCAGCCGCCGCGCCGAGTAGCTGCCCAACACGTAGCCCTGGAGGACCCCGTTCTGCACGAGCTCCCGATCGCGCGTGGCGGCGCCCTCGTCGTCGAAAGGCGCGCTCGCGAGGCCCTTGAGGATGTGCGGCCGCTCGTGCATCTGCAGGAAGGCCGGAAAGATCTGCTCGCCGGCGGCGTTGAGGAGGAAGGAGGCCTTGCGGTACTGACTCGGCCCGCGGATCGCGCCGATGAAGTGGCGATAGAGTCCGCGCGCCATGTCGGGAGAGAAGAGCACCGGCGCCTTGCGCGTGGCGAGCTTGCGCGCGCCGAGCCTCGCCAGGGCGCGCTGGCCGGCGGTGGCGCCCACCGCTTCCGGCGGATCGAGATCCGCCGGATCGCGCGCCGTGGTGTACCAGTAGTCGCGCTGCATCTGCTCCGCCTCCTGCGCGATCAGCGAGCAGCTCACGGAGTGACTGGTGCCGCAGAAGCCCGCCAGAAATCCGAGCGAGTTGCCATAGACGCCCCTGTGCCGCTGGCTGCTCACCGAGGCCCCCTCGGAGTTCGCGATGCGCGGGTCGACCGCCCGGCCCGCCTGCTCACAACGGCGGGCGATGGCGATCGCGTCCTCGGCGGCGAGGCCCCAGGGGTGATCGAGATCGAGGTCCGGGATCTCGCGCGCCAGATACTCTGGCTCGAGCAGCCCGGCATACGGATCCTCGGCCGTGTAGCGGGCGATGGCGCAGGCCTTCGCCACCGTCGCTCGTACGGCTTCCCGCCCGAGGTCCGCGGTGCTGGCCGATCCCTTGCGCTTGCCGAAATACACCGTCACCGCCAGACCCCGGTCACGCTGGTACTCGATGGTGTCCACCTCTCCCAGGCGCACCGTCGTGCCGAGGCCCTGGCTCAGGCTGGCGTCGACCTCGTACTGCGAGGCGCCTTGGCGGCGCGCCTCCTCCAGCGCGAACGCAGCGACATCCTGCAGCGATGGGGAAGAATCCGACGCCTCGACCGCCTGTGGCATACGTGTTTCCGCTCGATCATTGGGAAATGGGGCAGAATTTGATTCTAGCAGCCGCAAGACCCGAGCCGTTCGAGCCCCAGTGAGCGCACACACCCCGGATGATCCCCCGCAGGACGATGAGCCCGAGCGGCCGAGCAAGAGCGAGCGCAAGCGCGCCGCGCACGCCGCGCAGGACCTGGGCGAAGCCCTCATCGGCTTGCGGGAGGCCGAGCTCGAGGCGCTCGCCCTCCCGGAGCGGCTGACCGACGCCATCCGGGAGGCCCGCCGGATCACCAGTCGCGCCGGCGGCGCACGCCAGCGGCAGTACATCGGCAAGCTCATGCGGGACATCGACCTCGAGCCCATCCGCGCGACGCTGGCGGCCCGCAGCGAGCGGGATGCGATCGAGACCCAGCTCTTCAAGCGCGCGGAGCGCTGGCGGGAGCGTCTGATCGCCGAGGGCGAGAGCGCGCTCGATGAGCTCGCGCAGCTGCGGCCCGGCCTCGACCGCTCGCAATGGATCCGCGAGGTGGAGGCCGCGCGGCGCGAGCGCATCGCCGGCCCGCGCGCGGGTGCCGTCGGCCCCGCCGGACGGCAGCTCTTCAGGGCGCTGCGTACGCTCTTGGGGTGAAGCGCCCGAACCGGGGTCGCACCCGAAGCGAGTCATGAAACGGCGAGCCCGTGCCCAGGCACAGGGGTGCGACGCATGCGGCGCACGGGTAGCCAGGATGGCTACCCCGGGCTTGCGCGCAGCAGGGACTGCACAGCGCAATGCCCCGATCCAGCGTTTCTTAATAGCTTATACGCAGGACGTTCGCCGGCCCGTACTTCGGAATGGTGACCACCCAGATGGCGCGCTGCCCCTGGGGAGGGGTGATCTGCTGTCCACTCAGCTCCTGGATGAGGCCGGAAATCAACGAGTCCGGGCAGACGACCAGCACGTTCTGGCCCGCGTGCTCGCCCATGATCTGCCCGGCGATGCCGCCCGCGTCACCGCTCGTCAAAATCACCGGCTGTTGGCCGAGCAAC
>DASTAC010000156.1:0-10916 GCA_035713045.1 Steroidobacteraceae bacterium | reverse complement strand
TTCCTGATCATGCTCGTCCCGATGCTGGTGGCCAGCTTACTGGGTGTCAGTGCCCGCAAGACCTACCTGCGCGACGTCGCGACGGCGGCGGCGTCCAGTCGCGCGAACAAGTCGTAGGTGTCGCTCGAGGTGACCTCGACGTCGGCCCAGTCGCCCGGCCGCAGCCCGGCTGCGGCCGCGATCCGCACCACGCCGTCGATTTCCGGGGCGTCTGCCTCGCTGCGTGCGATGGCTTCCCCGTCATTCACCGAATCCACCAGCACCCGCATGCGGGTGCCGACCCGCCGGGCGAGGCGGCAGGCGCTGATCGTCGCCGCGCGCTCCATGAAGCGGGCGTAACGCTCTTGCTGGACGTCGGGCGGCACCAGCCCGCCGAGAGCATTCGCCGGAGCGCCTTCGACCGGTGAGTACTTGAAGCAGCCGACGCGATCGAGCTGCGCCTCCTCGAGCCACTCGAGCAACTCCTCGAACTCGCTCTGCGTCTCCCCCGGGAAGCCGACGATGAACGTGCTGCGCAGCGTCAGCTCGGGGCACTGCCGCCGCCAGGAGGCGATGCGCCGCAGGACATCCTCGGAGTGCGCGGGTCGCCGCATGCGCTTCAACACCGAGGCGCTCCCGTGTTGGAACGGGATGTCGAGGTAGGGCAGCACCTGCCGCTCCGCCATCAGCGGAATGACCTCATCGACGTGGGGATATGGGTAGACGTAATGCAGCCGGACCCAGATGCCGAGTCTCCCGAGCCCGCGTGCGAGATCGATGAAACGCGTCCGATACTCCTCATCGCGCCAGGAAGCGGAGGCATAGCGGATGTCGGCCCCGTAGGCGCTCGTATCCTGCGAGATGACGAGGAGCTCGCGCACTCCGGCGGCGGCCAGCCGCTCCGCCTCGCGCAGCACATCGTCGATGCGGCGGCTCGCGAGCCGGCCGCGCAGCGCCGGAATGATGCAGAAGCTGCACTTGTTGTTGCAGCCTTCGGAGATCTTGAGATACGCGTAGTGGCGCGGGGTCAGCCGCACGCCTTGCGGCGGCACCAGATCGAGGAATGGATCGTGCCGCGGCGGCAGATGCTCGTGGACGGCGGACATCACCTCGGCGTAAGTCTGCGGCCCCGTGACCTTGAGCACGCGCGGGTGCCGCTCCAGAATCCGCTGCGGCCGCGCGCCGAGACAGCCGGTGACGATTACCTTGCCGTTGCGCTCCAGCGCCTCGCCGATGGTCTGCAGCGACTCGTCCACCGCCGCATCGATGAAGCCGCAGGTGTTGACTACGACGAGGTCCGCCTGCTCGTACGTCGGCGCGACCTCGTAGCCCTCCGCCCGCAGCGTGGTGAGAATGCGCTCGGAATCGACGAGCGCCTTGGGACATCCCAGGCTGACGAAGCCGACTCTCGGGATGCGCTCGCGCGGCGGCGCGCGGCGCCTGGTGGCGGGACGGGGGGGCATGGCGGAGATCTCAGGGGGGCGCGAAGCCTACCCGCCGGCCCTCTCGGCCGCAATAGCGACGCTCCCGGACGGCCTAGCGGGCATATCGGCCGACGAGCTGCGCCTCCGCCAGCGAGTCCGCCCGCGCCCGGTCCGCCACCCGGGCCGGACTTGCGTCGACGCCGAGCCCGAGCTTGGCGTGGCGCAGGGCGTAGAGCATCAAATGATAGTGGTGCGGTGGGCCTGGAGGCGGGCATGGGCCACCGTAGCCGAGGGAGCCGAAGTCATTGCGCACCTGGATGGCTCCGGAGGGCAGCAGGTGCTTCGCCGGATCGCCGGCGCCGGACTGCAGCGACCTCACCCGCGCGGGGATGTCGAACACGGCCCAGTGCCAGAAACCACCCGGTGCGTCCGAGTCGTACAGCAGCAGCGCGAAACTGCGGGTCCCCGCGGGAGGGTGGCTCCACTGAAGCGCCGGGGAGCTGTTGCCGCCGCGGCACCCGCCGCGGTCGAACACCTCACTCGAGGAGATCACATCTCCCGGGGCGAAGCCGGGGCTGCGCAGGGAAAGCCCGGGCCCGCCGGCAGCCTGAGGGGGCGGCGCGATCCTCTCCTGGCTGCCCGCCCGGGCGAGAGCCGAAGCGGCGAGCGCCGCCAGCATGAGCACGGTCCGCCCGCCGCTGAGGATCAGAGCGCTGCGCCGCATGGTACGGGACCTCTCCACTTCGGGGCTGATCGCATGAAGTGTGCAGTGCCGGACGCCATACGGCAAACTGCGCGAATGACCTCCGCCCCCCGGAAAGTAGCCCTGGTCACGGGCTCCACCGATGGTCTCGGCCGCGCCGTGGCGCGCTCGCTCGCCGCGTCCGGATTTCAGGTCCTGATCCACGGCCGTGATGCCCCTCGGGGAGAGGATCTCGTGCGCGAGATCTCCGCCGAGGGGGGCTCGGCCCGCTTTCACCGCGCCGATTTCGCATCCCTGGCGCATGTGCGCGCTCTGGCGGACGCGGTGAGCCGCGAGCACGAGCGCCTGCACCTGCTGATCAACAATGCCGGCATCGGAACCGGTGACGGCGCCGGCCTGCCGGCGCCGCGGCGCACCAGTGCCGACGGATACGAGCTCAGGTTCGCGGTCAACTATCTCGCCGGATACCTGTTGACGAGGCTCCTCCTGCCCCGACTCGTGCGCAGCGCGCCGGCACGCATCGTCAACGTCGCATCGGCGGGCCAGTACCCGCTCGACTTCGACAACCTGATGCTGACGCGAGCCTATAGCGGGATGCGCGCGTACGCGCAGAGCAAGCTGGCACAGGTGATGCTCACCATGGATCTGGCGCAGGAGCTGCGCGAGAGCGGCGTGACGGTCAACTGCCTGCACCCGGCGACCTACATGGATACGACGATGGTTCGCCATGCCGGCGTGGCGCCGACGAGCACGGTCGCGGAGGGGGCCGCGGCCGTGATGCACCTGGCCATCTCGCCGCAGCTCGAGGGGCGCACCGGCGAGTACTTCGACGGCCTGCTGCCCGCCCGCGCAAACGCTCAGGCGTACGACCCGCAGGCCCGCCATCGGCTGGCGCAGGTCAGCGCGAAGCTCGCCGGCCTCGACCCGCCGCGGGCGCCGGCAAGTTAAGATCGCGGGTCAAAGGGGGGCGCATGGGACTGGGGAAGCCCGCGGCGGCATTCGATCGCGAGTACTACCGCCGCTACTACTACGACCCGCGCACGGCGGTCACGACCCGCCGTGAGATGCAGGCCCGGGCGCGCCTCATCGCGGCATTCACGGAGCACGTCGGCCTGCCTGTACGCAGGCTGCTCGATGCCGGCTGCGGTACCGGCATGCTGCGCGCGCCGCTGCAGCGCCTCCTGCCGAACGCCGAATACGTCGGCCTGGAAACGAGCACTTACCTCTGCGGCCGCTACGGCTGGGAGCAAGGCCGCATCGAGGAATACCGCAGTGCGGCCGCCTTCGATCTCGTGATCTGCTATGACGTGCTGCAGTACCTCGACGCCCCCACCGCAGCCCGGGCCCTGAGCAACTTCGGGCGGCTCTGCCGCGCAGTGCTGTACTTCAGTGCCCTGACCAAGCGCGATTGGGAGTGGAACTGCGATCCCGTGAGAACGGATTCGAACGTGCACCTGCGCGCTGCGCGCTGGTACCGGTCGCGCCTGCAACGCAACTTCCGCGAGGTCGGCACCGGCTTCTGGCTGCGCCGCGGCGCTCCGCTCACCGTCTGGGAGCTCGAGTCCCAGTTCTGATCGAAGCCCCTCGTGACCGACAGCGCTTCCCCACCTCCGCCTCTGGCGGCCTTCCGCGGGCCGGTCCTCTGCCGTCGCATCGGCGATGCTCTGATTCTCAGCGGTAGTGCCGCCGATTCCCCGGATGAGATCCTGATCCTGACCCTCATCTCGCCCGTGCGCGCCGATCCGCCGCAATCCCTGACTGCCGCGGTCGTGACCTCGCTCGATGAGCAGCATTACCGCATCGCTTCGCCGTCACGGGACTGGATCGTGGAGGCGACTTCCATCCATCTGCACCGCGACATTCGCGCCGCGTTCTACCGGGCGATTCCGATGCGCCCGGCGCCGCTCGTCAAGCGACTCTTCTGGCGAATGGTGATGGCGCTCGCCGGCAGCCGGGCCGGCAAACGCCTGCTGTTGGCGATGCGTGGCAAATGACCGCGCCGGAGTGCCTGCGCCGCGGCTGCGCCTAACTCGGCTCCACGGCCTCCCGGGCCGGCACCGCGATCCGTTGCCTCCCGAGCAGCGCATTGTAAGTGGCCATCTGACTCTGGAAGGCCCGGTGCCAGGTGAACTTGCGCAGCACCCGCTCCCTCGCGTTGGCCCCCAGCGCCTCGATGTCGCGCGTGTAGAGCTCCGCGATCGCCTCTGCCATTCTCGGTCCGCTTCCGGGCTCCGCCAGGACGCCTATCCTCTCGTCAACGAACTCCGGAATCGCTCCGGCGCGCGCCGCCACCACCGGCCGCCCGCACGCCATCGCCTCCAGGAGCACCAGGCCGAAGGTCTCCTTGGTGCCCGCATGCACCAGCGCATCCGCGGACGCGAGCCACTCGGCGAGCTCGATGCTGTCCCGCCGATAGGGCAGCATCGTCACGTTCGCGGCCGGGCGGCGCTCCCGATCGCCGCCGATGAGCAGCAGGTGATACGGCGCGCCGAGCTGCGCGAACGCCTCGAGCAGGACCGGTACGTTCTTCTCGCCCGCGAATCGTCCCGCATACACCAGCACCCGCGCCCCCGGCCCGAGGCCGAGGCGTTGCCGTAGCCATGGGCCGCGCCGCTGCGGCCGGAATACCTCGGCGTCCACCCCGAGCGGCTGATGCACGGCGTGCTGCACACCGAGCCCCTCGAGCATGTCGCGCATCAGCCGGCTGGGCGCAAACACCACGTCGAATCGCTCATAGAGCCAGCTCACGTAGCGGCCGAGCGCGCGCTCGCTGAGACGCCCGCCGACGCGGCGGCTGATGATCTGCGGCAGGTTGGAGTGATAGAACGCGGCGAGGGGGATGCCGCGCCGTTGCGCGAGGCGCCAGGCGGCCCACGCCGGGTGGAATGCGTCGCCCGCTTCGATCAGATCCGGCTCGAGCGCCTCGAGCTGCCGCACCCAGCGGCGGGGCTGCAGCGGCAGCCGGTAGTTGAAACTGCCCGGCACCGGGCAGCCGGCGAGCGTGCACACTCCCCCGCGCTCGGTCCGATCGCGCTCTCCGGGTACGACCATGGTGTGCTGCCAGCGGCTGTGCGCGGCCAGCCACGCGTGCTTCGCGGTCAGATAGCGTTTGACCCCGCCGCTCGTCGGCGAGTAGAAAAGCGTTGTGTCGACGAGGTGCGGGCGGTCGTTCACGGCAGGAGTTGCCACAGCAATCTGCTTGCCCGCATTGCACCTTTCCGGGGCGGCCGTTGTCAAGGCGAGCGACACGCCGCAGCGGCGCTCGGGGCGCGTGGGTGGTCAGGCGGCCGTCGGCTCTGCCTGGAGGATGGCGTGGCCGCGCAATCTTGCCACCGCCTCGATCACCTCGTCGGCGGTGTTGAACCGCTCTTCGCGCCGCTTGGCGAGCAGCCGCGAGAGCAGCGGCGCGTGACGGGAGAGCGACAACGGCAAGTGCGGCGGCGGAGCGTTCACGTGCTGCTGCAGGACTTCCATGGCCGAGCCGCCCGTGAAGGGCTTTCGGCCGGTCAACATTTCGTGGTAGATCACTCCGAGACTGTAGAGGTCGGAGCGCGCGTCGAGCTCTTCCCCGAGCGCCTGCTCCGGGCTCATGTAGTAGGGCGACCCGCGCAGCACGCCGGTACGAGTGCTCTGCGCCGTGCCGTCCAGGGTGCGGGCCAGGCCGAAGTCGATCAGCGCGATGTCATCGCTCTCGCGCAGCATGACGTTGGGCGGCTTCAGATCGCGATGCAACAGGCCGGCGCCGTGCACGACGCGCAGTGCCCCGGCGATGCGCTCGACATAGCGCAGCGTTTCCGCCTCGGTCACCCCGAAGTACATCCGGGCCTTGAGATCGCCGCGCGGGAAGTATTCCATGGCGAGGTACTCGAGTCCCTTCTCGAGGCCGTAATCGTGGATCCTGACGACCGAAGGATGGCGGATGGCGAGAATGGCCTTGTACTCGCGCTCGAGCGCCTGGCGCCCCGCATTCCCCTCGCGCAGGCTCTTGCTGACCTTCAAGGCGACATCGGCCCCGAGCGCGGCGCTGGCGGCGAGATAGACGACGGCCTTTTCCGACTCGCCGATCTTCTTGGCGATGGAGTATCCGGGGATCTGCGGCGGCGCATCGGCATCCACCGTCCGGGGCGCGGCCTCCGCGGGCCCCGCGGGAGATCCCCGCGCTTCCTCCCGAGCATCCACTGCGACGGCCTGAGCCGCCTGGGCCAGGTCCGCAAGGCGCCGGGCCACGCGCTGCTCGATGCGGCGCAGTGCCACGCGCACCGCGGACTTCAGCCGCTGCGGCGTGACCAGGCGCTTGGGCAGGTAGTCCGCCGCGCCGAGCTGCAGCGCACGAACCGCGGTGAGCTCGTTGCCATCCTCGGCGAGGACGATGACCGCCGCTGCGACGCTCCTCCCCCGGAGCTTGCGCAGCAGGTGCAGACCCTGGGCCTGCTGATCCTCGGGACCGGTGCCGAAGCCCGCGGCGAGAAGGAGGACGTCGCACTCGCGGCCGCTCACCTGGTCGCTCCACGGCTCGAACTCCGCCAGGTCGAGCGCGCCCACGGTCGCATCCGGGCAGAGAATGCCCAGGTGCAGCCGCAGCCATTCGCGATATTTCGCATCGCGATCGACGACCAGCACGCGTGCCGGAGATCCTGTCCGCCTGCTATCCACCCGCCCCTCGGAGACCGTTCTCTCAGCAGAAAACGATGGACCAGCCAGGGCTCCGTTGTCGCTAGCCGTCGGGCGATTCTGTGACGCCCGTCATGGGGTCCGGCGGGAGCTGTGAACGGCGTCTTGGGCCGGCGGGAGCCCCTCAATCCCGCGGCAGCAGGAATCGGGTCCCGTGGTAGGAAAGCACCACGCCATCCGGTCGGATGGCGTCCACGTGGACGCCGTCCGGAAGGGAGTCTCCTTCGACCAGCTTGTGCATGTTGATCATCACGAAGCGGTCCTTCGGGTTCTTCGCGTAGACGTGCAGGTCCAGGTGCAGCGTGGGCAGTCCGTCGGTGGCGACGACCTGGGGGTAGAGCGGCAGGGCGCCCGGCGTTGCCCCTGAGCCCTGGGTCGCGGTCGGCGGGACGGCGGGGGCGTAATCACTCGGATCGGGGGCCGCAGGCGAGTCAGCCGGCGCCGGCGTTGCCGCTGCGGGCGGCCCGGGCACGGCGCTGGGGGAGGGTGCGGAGGCCTGTGCCGCGCCCGCAGCCGTTGCGGCTGCGGGCGGCGGCGGAGGCGATGAGAAGGCTCCCGAGGCGAGACTCGGAGCGGGAGCCTGGCCGCTGCGGGCGGCCGCCGGAGGGCTCCGGGTGGCGGCCGGCTCGGCGGCCGTCTGCGCCGCGGGCGGGCTGGCAGGGGCTGTGGCGGCCGCGGGGCGCTCCGCCGCCGCATGGCGCAGCAACATCCAGGAGATCACCACCACATTGACGGCGAGGAGCACGGCGATCGCCATCGCCCATACCGGTAGCGTCCGCCGGGGGGGCGCCACCTTCACCTCGAACAGCGACGGCCCGCTCTGCCGCTGCCGGTCACTCTCCGACTTCTTCAACGCATCCAGGATGAATGACATGGGGGTTACTCGTGCGTCGCCGTCAGAAGTGGGGAGCCGGGACTGCGCAGCGCGCTCCCCAGCACGACCTGCGTCTCGACACCCGCGATGCCGTCCGGCTTGAGCTGGTGGGCGCGCTGGAATCGGCGCACGAGACTCGCCAGGCTGTCGTCGTATAAGTCGCTCGGCGCCGGATCGGAAACGCCGGCGAGCTTCTCCAGGCTGCGTCGCAGCCAGCGCACACGGGCGCCGCGCATGCCGGCGGCGAGGGTCTGCACCGGTGAGGCTTCGGGCCGCCACAACATGAGATATTCGCCCATCCAGTAGCGCGACAGCTCGCCGTCACCCACCTGGTGCGCCGACTTGCCGAAGTCGAGCGTGGCGCGCTCGCCGTCCAGCCCGGTCAACACCACATCACGGCTGTCGCCTTTGGGGCCGGTCAGCATGAGGATCGCCGGGCGGTCATAGACCCGCAGCTGTCCCAACGAGCCCTGCTGGTCGAGGCACGCGAGGCCCTGTTGGACCGCCTGCGTGCACGGGTCCGTGCCATCCGCGGCGTAATGGATGCCCCAGAGGCCGAAAAGTGTGCTCAAAGCCGCATCGGTGGTGGTGTCGCGCGAGTACTTCGTGAGAAGTGCCGACAGCGGCGGCTCGGTCTCTTTCGGGCCGGCGGCGGCGGCAGGCGCCTTCGGTCCATCCGCCGGCATGGGTTTCGCAGCCGCCTCGGGACGGCGCGGGCCGGCAGGTGAGGACGACATCCGGGGCGCGCCCTGCGCAGCGGTCAGCACCGGCGTGCGAGCCCAGCGCCACGGCTGCAGCCGCCAGAGCCCGAAGCTTCCGAGGGCGAGCAGCGCCGCCACCGCCGCGGTCGCGGCCCACGGCAGCCACGGTGGCGCGAACCGCTTGCCGAACACCTCCGAAGCCGCGCTGCGCACCAGAGGCGCCGTCACGCGATGACGGTCCATCGAGTACCCGCCGAGCAGCGCCCGATCGCAGATGACGTTGATCACCCGGGGCACGCCGTCCGACAGCCGGTAGACCTCCTCGAGCGCGAAGCGATTGAAGATGTCGGAGGTCGCGCCCGCGACGCGCAGCCGATGCCGCACGTATGCCGTCGTCTCCTCGGCGCTCAGCGGGCTCAAGTGGTACCGTCCCGTGATGCGCTGCGCGAGCTGGCGCAGCTCGTTGCGCCCGAGCAGCTCGCGCAGCTCCGGCTGGCCGATCAGGATGATCTGCAGCAGCTTCTGCGTGTTGGTTTCCAGGTTGGTGAGCAGGCGCACCTGCTCCAGCACCTCGGGCGCGAGGTTCTGCGCCTCGTCGACCACCAGGACGACCCGCCGCCCGGCCGCGTGCGCCCGCAGCAGATACTGACTCAGGATGTCGACGAGGTCCTTCAGGCTCTGCGTCGCCGAGTCCGGCACGCCGATGCCGAGCTCCTCGCAGATGGTCAGGAGGAACTCCGGCGCGGTCATCCTCGGGTTGAGGATGAGGGCGATCTCGGCATTCTTCGGCGCCTGCGCGAGCAGTGAGCGCACGATCGTGGTCTTGCCCGTGCCGACCTCGCCGGTGAGCTGCACGAACCCGCCGGCCTCGTTGACACCGTACAGCAGGTGCGCCATCGCCTCCGCATGCCGCTCGCTGAGGTACAGGTAGCGAGGGTCCGGGGTGATGGAGAAGGGCTTTTCGTTGAGGCCGAAGAACGCGAGATACATGGATGGAAGAAGGTTACCCGATCGTATTGCCGCGCCGCAGCGCATCCCGCCCGAAGCGCGCACGCACCTCATCGAGCGTGGAGTCTACGCTCGCAGTCCGGACGCGGGCCGTGCCACTGGACCCTGGAGTCTGCACCGGTGTTCCGCTGCGCCCTGCGTCTGCGCCGGGGCGGCTCTCGGAGAGCCCGGGCGGCGCATCCGGCCGCCCGCCGCCGGCAGCGGCCTGAGCGTCGAACAGGCCGAGCTGCGAAGCCGGGCTGAGGTCGCTCAAGACCACCCCCAGGAGCCGGAGTTTCGCACCGGCGTGCTCGGCGAGCCAGCGCGAAAGCAGCTCCCGGGCGACATTGCGCAGCGTACGCTCCTCGTGGGTGGAGGGGGCGATGGCGCGCTGGCGCGTGAATGTCGCGAAATCGTGACGGCGGATCTTCACCCCCACCCGTCCCGCGACCAGGCCACGTGCCCGCAACCGCTCGCAGGCGAGGTCCGCCAGTCGACAGAGCTGCGCGTCCAGGCGCCGCGGGTCGGCCAGGTCCTGCGCGAACGTATCCTCGGCGCTCAGCGATTTCTCCTCGAGATCCGGCCGGACGGGGCGATCGTCGATTCCGGCCGCCCGCTCGCGCATCCGCGGGGTGTCGCGCCCGAAGAGCGGCCAGAGGATGGCGTCCGTCGCCCGCCGCAGATCGCCGAGCGTGCGCAGTCCCGCGGCTTCGACCTTCTCGCCAAGCTTGCGCCCGAGTCCCGGAAGCCGGCGCACGGACAGCGGATCCAGCACCTCGCGGACACGCTCATCCGCCACGACCGTCAGTCCGTCGGGCTTGTCGAGGTCGGAGGCGATCTTGGCTACGAGCTTGTTCGTGGCCACGCCGACCGAGGCGGTCAGCCCGGTGCGCGTCCGGATGCTCTCCTTGATCCGCCGGGCAATGGCGGTGGGCTCGCCGAGCAGCGCCTGGCTCTCCGTGACATCGAGATACGCCTCATCCAGCGAGAGGCCTTGCACGAGCGGCGTGACCTCGTGAAAAACGGCGAACACTTTCCCGGAGACCTCCCGGTAGCGTTGCATGCGCGGGGCGATGCAGATCGCCGCAGGACAGAGCCGCAGCGCCGTGTGCATCGGCATCGCCGATCGCACACCGAACCTGCGGACCTCGTAGCTCGCCGCCGCGACCACTCCGCGGCCGCCCGGCCAGCCGACGATGAGAGGCTTGCCGGCGAGCTCGGGATTGTCGTGCTGCTCCACCGACGCATAGAACGCATCCATGTCGACGTGGAGGATGGCGCGGCTCACGACAACGATGCGGCCATGCGCCCCCTGCTCAAAACATCAGGAAGGTATAGGAGAACGTCGTACACCCGCCGCATCGCGACGCTGCTCGAGGGCTGGGCGGCGCCTGCGGGAATGGAGGCGCTCATCCGGCCCTCACACCGCCCGGACAGGGGCGTGGGAGTCGTCGGCTTCCCGGATCGGCGCCGGCTGCCGGGCGGCCGCTTCCGCGAGCGGCGCGTCGTGCGTCGCGGCCTCTTCGCGCGCCCGCACGCCGAGCTCGTGCGGGGCGAAGTCATCGACGTGGATGAGA
>DASTAC010000155.1:0-66212 GCA_035713045.1 Steroidobacteraceae bacterium | reverse complement strand
TGCCCAAGCATGAGTGGCAACAAAATTGTCTTCGTCCGATTTTGTAGGGCGCTCATCCAGTTGTTATTGCAAGCCCCGCAGACTACCTTTAATTTCTG
This sequence comes from Steroidobacteraceae bacterium, assembly GCA_035713045.1. GTDB lineage: Bacteria > Pseudomonadota > Gammaproteobacteria > Steroidobacterales > Steroidobacteraceae > 13-2-20CM-66-19. The sequence continues at coordinate 66,114 of DASTAC010000155.1, read as the reverse complement.
ACTACGTCCGTCGCCCTTCCTATTTAATGGGCCTGAACGTAGCTGAGGAGTCGAGCCCTGAAGGTCGCTGCTCAGCATGAGTTGGGAGAATTGGCCGGCGGGCAGATAAGGCCGCATCCATGCCGGCCAAACGTGCTCCTTCGATATTGGTGAGCCTCCGCAGAAAATGCAGCGGCGCGGCGGATTCGGCTTTCGCTTTGTTCTCACGTCACTCTAACGAGTAAACCCCATGAGCGACATGCCGCGTGAATACACTATGGGTTTGCCGCCCCAGTTATTAGGCTCTTTCGTATCTCATCGACGGCAAACTCGAATCCTTCAGCTACTGCGTCTGGTACTGGATTGGGGGCGATTGTTGCGAGCCCGAATTGCTTCAGCTCTTCGAGTTTCGTAAGCAATATCGGCTGGTTTGGATATAGTTTTCCCATCAATTGAGAGAACAAAAGCAAACCATGCACCTCGCCCATAAGGAATGCTATCGAATGCTCTATGCCTCGCTGAGTCATTGCCATTTAGTCTTCTCCGTTGATCCAGCGCAAATAGCAAATTTCTCTGATTGCCGTCTTGACTGAGTTGACCAAAGCCTCGATGGCGACTTGCTTAGGTTGCGTCAGGCCCCCGGTAGGTTAGACGCTTGCCTTCGATACCCGCCAGCGCAATCTCGGTGCGCTCGGCATCGTTGACTCCGAACCTCGCGCGAGTGTTCATGCGGAAGTCGAACTCGGCCAAGTAGCGGTGAAGGTGCTTCTTGCTCATGTGCTGGTAGGTGCCGACGAGTCCGCGCTTGAAGATGCTAAAGAAGCCTTCCAGCGTATTGGTGTGAACGTCGCCGCGCGTCCACTCGAATTTCGAGTGGTCCACCGACTCGTGGTTGATGACCTGAAACTTGTACATCTGCGAGCCGTCGGTGACGAGGCGGCTGCGCTCGTCAAGGTGCACCACCAAGTGCTCGCGGACGCTCTTTTCGGTCAGCGTGAGCGAGCGGATATTGCCGCCGCGCTCGATCAGGCTCATCACGCCGACTGCTGGCCTCGCATGGAGCGGAAGATCCTTTGGCTTGCGCGTCTTCGGAGACTTCGCGAGGTATGTCTCGTCGGCCTCGACCGTCTTGCCGGGACCACCGAGCGGGCCCATTTCCGGACCGGGCGCCATCGCCTCGCGAATGCGGTGCGTCATAAACCACGCGGTCTTGTACGTCACGCCGAGCGTGCGGGCGATCTGGTGCGAGCTGATGCCTTTCTTGGACGAGCACAGCAGGTGCGTGGCGATCAGCCACTTGGTCAGCGGGATCTTGGACGACTCGAAAACGGTACCCACGGTCACGGAGAACTGCTCACGGCAGTCCTTGCACTTCAGGAGGCCGGGGCGAGCCTTCTTGCCCTTGGCGCCGCCGGTGCCTTCCAGGCGGTAATGGTCGCCCGTGGCGCCGCAGTGCGGGCAGACCGGGCCGTCGGGCCAGCGGATCGCCTCAAGGTGCTTGCGGGCTTCGTTTTCGTCGTGAAACTGGGGCTGGTCGAACATGGCGGAATTCCTTCTTCTTGGCCGCCATTCTGGTCCTGGACGATGGGTTTGTCAAGTATATAATCGCCCCGTCACTACGCATAATATATATTATGTAAGCTTACGGTGAGACATCGTCAGAAGCAGGATCGCGCGCTGTCACTGACGTCGGTTCTCGTGCCGGCCGGTTGTTTGAAGAAAGTGACAGCAATGGCCAACCGTTACGCAAACGCGACCGTATGTCCACCCGCGTACTTCGTATGCTCACGAGTGGCGCCCGTGCCCGGTCGTAGACGGCAGCCAACGCCCCGACTCCTCAGCGGCCGGTCTAGGACAGTAAGGCATCGACGGGGATCAGCGTCGCTCCAAGGCACGCTTCCGTGGTTCCTGAAGCCTTCTCCCTGAATCCCTGGTCGTATGTTCTGGCGAAAACTCCGTAATGCGATATAAATGACAGATCATCGCCTCGCGCAGATCGAAAAGCACATCGCAGCCATCAAGGCGCAGTTGACCGAGATCGGACCGATGCGGCCCGGATCACTCACCCGGCAGTTCAAGGACCCGAAGAGCCAGAGCGGCCCTTACTACCAGCTCAGCTGCACCCGGCAGATGAGAAGTCGCACGGAGTATGTCCCGCGGGACCGCCTGAGCGAGCCAAATCCTCGCCTATAAGCGCTTCCGAGGGCTCACCGACGAGTGGGTCAAGCTCGCCATCGAGCAGTGCCGGCTACTGATGCGCTCGGCAGCCAGGGCCTCGCACCGGAGGCGGTGATATGCTCCCGCCGTGGGCAAACGAGCTTCACCGCATCCCTTCGAGAACAACCCCTTCCTCGAAGGCTTCTCCGAGTGGATGGACTCCCCGGAAGGAGAACTCTCCATCGAGGTGTCCGATGCGGTCTGGGAGCTGTTGGAGGTTGTGAGCGTCGATGCCGGCAAGCGCCACATCATCTGGGAAGACGGCCAGGCACTCGATATCGATCAATCCCTCGACCGCATCCACAAGACACATCCCGACTACCCGCTCCTGCTCATCGAGACTCACGTGCTCGCTTGGCTGGAGGGCGGGTTCGTACCCGAGGGCTACTCGGAGAAGATGAGGTAGGAACCGGCCGCTTCGGTCCTTGCCGCTCCAGTGCCGAAGGGGTGGCTCCGGGCACTCCCGTCTCGAATGCAATACGCTATCGATACCCGGCGAGCTCGGATCCGGTTGTGCGTGAAACGGCGCCTGCTATACTGACTTCCTCGCTAGCGCGTCGCAGGGCAGCGCGAGATTGCCCAAGAACAATCTCTACCGCGCCCAGATCGTCCGTTCAAAGAGGCTCTGGCCCACAAGAACAACGGCTCCAACCCGCAATAAATATAGTCAAATCGAGGGCAACATGAACAGAAAAACCCTGCTTCTGGGCGCAGTGCCACTGAGCCTGCTGTTTCTCATGAGGACCGGGACCAGTTCCGCCAATGACTTCCAGTACATTGCCAATCCGCCTCACATCCTGGCGAGTTCGTCCACGGCACTTCCCAAGCCGGCAGGATCGGGAGCGTACTGCCAACCGGAACCCGGTCTTCCATCACCCGGTCTGTGCGGCTATTTCCCGAGCGTCATCCGACAGGCTTACGATTTCCCTGCGAACCTCGATGGGAGCGGACAGACCATCGTGATCGTGGACGCTTACGGCAGTCCGACGATCCGCAATGACCTGGCCGTCTTCGATTCCGGCTTCGGGATTCCCGCCCCGCCGTCCTTCACCATCGTATGCGCGCCGTCAGGTTGTCCCACGTTCCAGCTCGACCCCTCCAAGCAGTCTGCGAACCAGGTGGGGTGGAGTATCGAGACTTCCCTCGATGTCGAATACGCGCATGCCATGGCGCCCGGCGCGAACATCGTGCTCGTGGTCGCTTCCAGCAGCTACGGCGATGCCATCAATGCCGCGGAGGCGAAGGCCATTGCGAGCTATCCGGGCAGCGTCATGTCGCAAAGCTTCGGTATCCCGGAATACCTCGTCAGCGCCAACGACGGGCAGTTCCTGCAGGCGGCGCAGAATTACCAGGCAGCCCAGGCGGCAGGTATCACCGTGCTCGCTTCAGCCGGGGATTCAGGCGCCACCAACGGCGCCCGCTTTGCCAATGCCAGCTTCCCCGCATCCGACCCCCTCGTGACCGCGGTGGGAGGCACCGAGGGTCTCCCGTTTCCGGACGGCCTGGCCAATTGCAGCGCGACGGGCTGCATTTATGGCGGAGAGCAGGTCTGGAACGAGAACGAGCCGGCAATCGGTCTGGTGGCCGCCACGGGTGGGGCGCCCAGCCTTTTCTTCCCTGCGCCCTCCTATCAGGCGGCGTTGGGCTTGGGCGTCAGGACCACGCCTGATGTCTCATACAACTCGGCGGTGAATGGCGGCGTCTTCGTGTACTGGAGCAGTATCCCGTCCGCAGCGGGGTTCTACTTCGTGGGCGGCACGAGCGCAGCCTCGCCCCAATGGGCCGCGATCGTTGCGCTTGCGAATCAGCTGAGCGCTGAAGAGGGGTTCGGTCCCCTGGGATTCATCAATCCGGTGCTCTACCAGCTCGGGCAGTCCTCCGCCTCTTCGGACTTCCACGACATCACCACGGGCAACAACCAATTGGCGGGCACTCCGGTCGGCTTCAGCGCGGCAGCCGGATGGGATGACGCGTCGGGTTGGGGCACTCCCGATGTCTCGAAACTGGTTCCCGACCTGGTTGCATGTGTGAAGACATCATCATGCCCATGATCGCTCCTTAGCAGCCGAGGACGAACTGATCCAGACGCCTCTTCCCGGCGCGCCGGGAAGAGGCGTTTTTCGATTACGGTGTAAACCGGCATCGTGAATTGACCAGTTTTAGCAGCACTCTGGCACCGAAGGCTGACCAAGGCTTGCCTTCAGAAAGTCAACCTCGATCAGGGGGTTGCCGCCGAGCTGCCTGATCACATTTGAACGCCGCCAACTGGTCAGCGGCGCCAAGGCAGTGGCATCAAATCGTCGCAATGCGGAGCGAACCCTGTTCCCAAATAGATGCGACTTGGCCGCTAGCAGATGTTCTGATGCTCATGATTAGGGACCTGCATCTACGTACAGGTTGCCGAAATCTCACCGATGACGTTACATAAGCGCGCATCAGTTGCTCGATCTGCCGCTCAACGTGCTGTGCGGGCGGATGGCTCATGTACAGGTCTTCGAGGATGTGGTGTGCGCGAGCAAGATCCTTCTGGGCCGCGATCGGGCGGATGGCCGGATCGAGGTGCGCCCAGTTGGTCGCTCGGGCCTTCTCACTCATCCTCGCCGTGCGAATGCCCGCCGGGATCGATCGTCCAGCCGCTCCCTGAGATTTTCGACGCGCGGGCGACTTGCGCGTGTCTGCCTGTGATCGCTGCCGGGAGAATTTCCCGCTTCGCCCTGGGGCTGCGTTCTGGGCAATGGCACCAACATCCCTGGCCAAGTCCGACAGGCTGCTCGCATGTCACCGTCGGTGCACGGTACTGGCAGTGTGCGCCGATTTTGGAGGATGATGGTCGCGATGAGGGCCTCTCGAATCGTATCGTTGGTCGCTCTCGGCATGATCGGCGGCCTCGCGAGCGCCCCGGCGGCGGCGCGTGTCCGGATCGGCGGCTCGGTCGCGGTGACTCAGGATGATGTGTTTCGGGGCATCTCGTTGACGTGCCGCGGACCGGCCATACAGGCCGACCTATATCTGAGGCTCTCCCGTCTTTCGAGCGCATCATCCCTCTTCGCCGGAGTCTGGGGATCGGCTGGTCTGAGGAACTCCCCCTGCGGCGCCACCCGGGAATTGGATCCGTACACGGGGTACAGCACGAGCCTGAGCTCCGATTGGGCCGTAAGCTTCCGGTACATCCATTACGGTTTTCCGGGCGGAACCCGGCTGAATCCCGATTTGACCGGGGAGCGCTATGATTACGACGAGTTTAACGGTACCCTGGCATACCGGGAGCGAGTGTTTCTCGTTGTCGCGTGGACTCCCGATGCCATTCGATACGCGTACACCCCATACGCGTCCAACGCAGACGCGATCGCGCGCAATCGCTCGGCCTATTCCTACGGCGCGCAATGGCTGCAGCCGCTCGGTTCCTGGCTCAGCCTCTCGGCCAGCGCGGGCTACGACACCATTCTCGATCCCTCTGGTACCGGCTACGGCTTCTGGAGCGTGGGCCTCTCGCACTCCTTCGGTCCCTGGCAGCTCACCGTGGCGTATTTTCGCACTGACCGACGCGCGACGCGGCTCTTCGGGTCCGCGGCGGCGGGCGGGCGGTTTGCGGCGAGCCTCTTGTGGCGATTTTGACCCGGCGCAAGCCCTGAACTTTCGGCCGTGGTCCGGGAACATACGAGCATGCTGGATTGCCCCACAGGCGGGTCCGGCCTGTGTCACGCTCCCTCTGCGCACGGAGCCGAGCATGCGATGATCCCGCCAACCCCCTACCGCCCACAGGACGACTCCGCGCAGATCAATGCGCGCGAGCGTGCTCTGCTGAGTGCGATCGCCGCGCGGGATGACGCGGCGCTGAAGGAGCTATATCGCCTGTACCACCGGCGACTCGCGCGGTTTCTGATGCGCATCACGACGAATTATGAGCTCGCCGAAGAGATCATTAATGACACGTTCTGGGTGGTGTGGCGGCACGCGGGAGAATTCCGCGGCAGCTCGCGGGTCTCCACTTGGATCTTCGGAATAGCCTATCGGCGAGGTCTGAAGGCGCTCAAGCGTGCCGCGCCGCTTCCGATCGACCCCATGCTCGAGATCGCTGAGAGCGACGAGCCGTTCGGGCGGGTCGAGCTCACCGAGTGGTTGGATGCGGCGCTCGCTCGCCTGCCCGTCGAGCAACACGTGGTGATCGAGCTCGCCTACCAACTGGGCCATTCCTGCGAGGAGATCGCCGTCATCATGGAATGCCCCGTCAACACGGTCAAAACCCGCATGTTTCACGCGCGGCGCAAATTGCGGGGGCTGCTCACGGCACTCGCAGGAGCCAATCCAATCGGAGAGCACAGTGAGCGAGCCTGATCCGACATCGGATGATCATGCCCGCGCACGAATGCTCATCCCCTGGTGCGTCAACGGCACGCTGAGCGCGGAGGCCGATGCCGCGTTGCGCGCACACCTCTTGGTCTGCCTGCGGTGCCGCGAGGATTACGAAAGCGAGATGCAGCTGCGCACGGCAATGGATGCCGAAGGCTCCCTCGTGTTCGTGGCGGAATCCTCCTATCAGAAGCTGCTGACTCGCATTGATTCTGCCGCGCTCGCCGCTCAAAGCGCCACCGGTACACGCGACGCAGCAAGACCGCGCAGGGAACATCGCAACAGGACGCCCGGACCACGGGCGGTGCGCTGGCTGGCCGCCGCAGCCGCGCTCGAAGCCATGACATTGGGACTCGGCGCGTGGCTCTGGCCGGTGCGTGAGTCGCCACGCCCCGCTCCGTATGTCACGCTAAGCTCGCCTGCCCCCTCCTACGATTCTGCTGTGCAGGCGCGGGTAGTATTCAGATCAGATCTCACCCTGGGTCAGTTGCGGACCCTGCTGCGCGGAATTCATGCCCACATCATTGATGGCCCGGCCGCGGGCAACGTCTACACTCTCGGCTTCGCTGCCCCGTCCGCCTCACCGCGGGAATTCCAGCTCAGGGTTTCCGCCTTGCGTGAGAGCCCTGCGGTTCTGTTCGCCGAGCCCGTCGCGCGTCGTGCTGCCCCATGAGCAGGCGATTGCGCATGCTGCTGGTGGCGACGATCGCGCTGCTGGCGGGCTGTGCCACACAGGAAAACCTGCTGCCGAAGTTGACGTTGCCACTACAGGCGCGGATCGATCCATCGCGTTACGTTGTGGTAACCATACGCAACGACTTCCGCCAACCCACGGTCAATCCAGGTTCCACGCCCCGCGGCTACGATGCATTCGCAGCCTACGGCGTCAGTCCACAGGCCCGCGAGGCGATGCATGAGCTTGCGCGAGACTACCACCTACGGAAAGTAGCGGTTTGGCCAATAGAGGTACTGAAGGTCCATTGTGTCGTGTTCCGCCTGCCGGCCTTCGTCACACGCTCGACACTGATTGCACAGCTGGCGCGCGATCCACGGATCGAGTCCGTGCAGCCGCTCAACCTGTTCCGGACGGCTGGGCGATCGGCCCCGGGTGCGTTTGTTCCGAGCGCTTCACCGCCGGGGCGATCGTACCTCCCGCTGCAGCGCAATCTGCGGGAGCTCGGGGTTCTCAAGGCCCAGCGACTTTCCCGGGGAGCGGGCGTCCGCATCGCCATAATTGACACCGGCGTCGATTACCGGCTCCCGCAGCTGCGGGGGCGCGTCATTCTGGAGCAGAATTTCGTCGCCGGAAGCGACGGGTTCACACACGATCGGCATGGCACCGAGGTCGCGGGCGTAATCGCTGCGACCCACAAGGATGGGCAGGGCATTCTCGGAATTGCGCCCGAGGCGCATCTGTTGGCATTCAAGGCCTGTTGGCCCCTACGGCCCGGTGCCGCACAGGCCGTATGCGACACCTTTACGCTCGCCCAGGCGCTCGCTGCGGCAATCGCCGAGCACGCCAACGTCGTCAATCTGAGTCTCGCCGGCCCTCCAGATCCGCTGCTCGCGCGGCTCATCCGCTACGGCATGCGCCACGGCATCGTCTACGTCGGCGCGGTGGCACCCTCCAGGCTCCACTTGCACCCCGCATTTCCCACTGACATCCCGGGAGTGCTTGCGGTCCAGTCAGGGGAGGATCCCGATACAGCACATCACCTGGCGGCGCCGGGACTTGGCATCCTGACCCTCGTTCCCGGCGGGTCATACGACTTTGTATCCGGAAGCTCCATGGCCACCGCGGAGGTGACGGGCGTCGTGGCACTGATGCGGGCGGCGAATGCACATCTGTCGGCCGCCGCGCTCAATGCTCTGCTGGCGCAAAGCTCGCGACGCGTCATCACCCCCAGCGGCACTCTCGTCTCGATTGACGCCTGTGACGCGCTGGCGCGCGCTCTTGGGCAAACCGGCTGCGATGCTCAGGTCGGCGCGCTGGCCGAGGCGACTCCTGGCTCTGTCAACCCGTGAATCAGAAAAACCCGTGAAGCTGCACAAAGTACAACTTCGTGTGCTCGACGTTCACCTGCGGTGGCCCGTTGTAATAGCGTATGCCGGCGCGCACTTGCAGGAACTGCACGGGGAAATACTCGTACACCAGGCTCCAGCGAGTCTCACCGTTGTTGTGCACAGCACGGTCGGGATCGAGAAACTCCATGGTCGCCTTGAGATTGCTGCCGCGGGCCACCAGCCAGTCCGCCTCAAGTAGGGTCGCCGCCTGCGTCTGTCCCACAAAAGGTACACTTCGGTCCTCGATCATGTCGGCTTCCCCGAGCCAGACCACCGGACCTGTGCGTAATCCGCCGAACGCACCGAACACGCGATCCCGGCCGCCCGCGACGTCGTCCTCATTGGCCGCCAATCCGAGGCGCCAGCGGGACTTCACGTAACTCGCCTGTAAGCCGTATTCCTTGCCCTGGCTCGTGACGCCGCCCCCGGCCGTGCCGTTGCTCACCGTGAGCTGCGTATCCCAGTGACCGCCCATCCAGCCAATCTCAACGCCTTGGTCGGGCCTTTCCATGCTGATGCCGCTCACTTGGTACACAAAGGCACTCTGGTCGGCTAGGCGGAACGCGAACGGCAGATACATTTGGCCCGCCTTCACGTACCAGTCATGGCCGGCCGACCATAGGAGCGCATAGGCTTCTCGGTTGAGCGCCCCACCCGGGGCAACCTGCTCATCGACATACACCAGCAGCCGATCGGGGATGACGTTGGCCTCGAGGTAGAACCGCGTTTGCTCGAGCTGGAATTGATCGATCGTCTTAGTGTGCGGCGTCTGTGTCACTGACGCCTCATCGCGCAGGTCGCCGCCGATGCGCAAGAATTTTCCGATATTCCCCGTCCACAGCCCCCAGGGAGAGTGGATCTGCTTTGCCGGAAGCTCCGTTTGCGCATACGCATCTCCGAACGCGGTCCGCAAACCGCCGCCCGTCGGGTTCACGTGACAGGCTTCGCATTTGAGGCCCGTGCGCACGGCAATATATGGCTCGGCGTTGACGCGTGCGCACGTCAGGACCGCGAGCACGGCGAGACCCGGCCAGAGCGGTCGGAGTTTCGTTGTCATGGTTTGCTGACCACCTTGAAGCCGAATGAGTAGGTTGTCCCGAGCGTCACCGCATCCAAATCCGCGAGCGCGCCGCCGCCGTGCCCTCGCAAACTGACCCGATAGCTGCCGACGCCGAGCGGCGCAGACGGCATGACCAGGATCGCTTGCGGGTCGCCCGAGGGCAGTGTGAGCGAGACGCCAATCGGTTCGGATGCCATGTGGGATCCGTGCGCACCATCCATGCTCACCGCTGTGAAGGTCCCCGCGGCTGTCTCGCGGGCTGGAAGCTCTCTTGCCATGCTGACGGTCGTGTCGTTGACGAGCGAGGCATCGAGCTCGCGGTTGAAGGAGACGACGATAAACGCTACTGGCGCGGTAACCGTACTCCCTGCAAGTGGCGATGTAGCCATTACCGCAAATGCGCCCGCGTCACCTCTTGGGCGCAGGACAGCGGCGTGCCGCCGTGGCATATCGGCGGAACTCGCGGCGGGCGAATTGAGCGCTCCGTCGATGATCCATTGCCGGATGACATCGATGGTCGACTGCGGCAGATATGGTCCCCCAAAGGGCATCTGCGCCCCCACGATGCCCGGTGCACCCTCGAGCTTCTTGATGAGATAGCTGTTGTCCGGATCGCCGGGCTTGACGCGCAGGAGACTTGGAACCTCGGCGCTCGGTACACCGACCAGTAGCGCATAGCTGTGTGCTGCATCGAGCTGCAGTCCCTCCGGTGCGCTGCCGCCGCTGTGGCAGCGGGTGCAGATTGGAGTAAATACGTTGGCCTGGATCGACTGGAAATTCGCTTCCAGGGGAGGCGTGCCGGAGGCGGAGTTGATCGGTTGCCCGTTCGCATTGAGTCCGACACCGCTGCCAGTGCAGCCGGCAAGCGTAGTTGCGGCAGCAAGCGCGGCGGCAAGCGTGAGGTGAGAGTGGCGCGACGGCATCGATACTCCGGGCCCACGACAGTTATAACGGTCTCACCATAGCAGCGCCGAAGAGACGCGGTCCAGGAGCAGTCGGAATATTTTCCGCCGTTGAACCGCACGGCCGCGCAAGAGCACTTACAAAACTGGTGAGTAGATACCTGCGCGTTTGAACCGGACCGAGGCGGAAGGGGACCTACGGCCAGACGGTGAGTTCGTGGAGGAGAAGACGAATACTATGAAATTCCCAACGACAATGTGTCCCGGCGTGAGAACGCACATCACTTTGCTGGCTGCCCTGATGACCGTTGTCATGACCGCCTGCGGCGGAGGCGGAAGCCCATCCTACGGCAGCATGCCGCCTTCCGGGGGCGGCGGGGGATACGGCGGTGGTGGTTCGCCGCCTCCCGTTGCGACGGCCAATGATTACGTCGCGACCAGTTTGGTGTCCGACGGGTCGGTGATGGCCACCACCACGGACAACAGTCTCAAGAATCCTTGGGGCATCGCTCTGGCTCCCAATGCCCCGGCCGTTGTCGCTGACCAGGTCACGCAGGAGGCCACAAGTTATGACGGAATGGGCGCCAAGCAATCGACCGTGATCTCGATTCCCGCGGGCCTTTCCGGCGCGGCCGATCCGACCGGTGTCGTCGCCAACACGACCAGTGGCTTCGTGATCACCAGCGGCTCGGCTTCGGCGCCTGCGCAGTACATCTTCGACGGCGAGGGGGGTACGATCGCTGGCTGGGCCTCTTCGGTCAATGCGCAGAACGCCATCACCGAGTATGACGGCGGCTCGAGCGGCGCAATCTACACGGGCCTCGCGATTGCGACTGACTCCTCGGGTGTGACCCGGCTGTATGCGGCAGACTTCGGTACTGGCAAAGTGGATGTGTTCGACGGCACCTTCGCCAAGACGACGGTCTCCGGCGGGTTCACCGACCCGACGTTACCTTCCGGATACGCGCCGTTCGGTATCCAGGCGCTGACTGTAAGCGGCCAACCGCTGATTTACGTTGCGTACGCCAAACCGACTTCGCAGGGAAGCCGATTCGCTCTCACGGGGGCGGGCCTTGGGCTGGTGGACGTGTTTGACACTCAGGGTACGTTGCAGACTCATCTGATCGTCGTCGGCGGCCACCTGAATGCACCTTGGGGCATCGCGATGGCACCTGGCAATTTTGGACCGGTGAGCGGAGATCTGCTGATTGGCAATTTCGGCGACGGCACTATTGACGCCTACAATTCCGCGAGCGGCGCGTTCGTGGATCAGTTGGCTACCACCAGCGGGATGGTGATCGCCAATTCCAGCTTGTGGGGCATCGAGTTCGGCAACGGCGCCGCGAATCAGCCGACCAATACGCTGTACTTCGCAGCCGGCATTGGCGGTGGAATGGATGGACTTTACGGCAGCATCACCGTGGCACCGTGAAGCCACTATACCCGTGCGTCCCGATAGGCTTACGTACCGCGGTGTAGTTTCTTGCTCATCGTGAGCTGATAGGCATCCCGCCGCCTACGGGTAGATCAGTTCCGGGCAAAGCTGGCGGTGCGCGACCTCCCCTCGGCGAGAGCGCCGCCGCAACGGGTGCGGTGGAGCAAATTTGCCGTCTGAGCCATCCAGTGACGAGCGGAGCACGGGCAGGAGTCGCTGTCGAATCGACTTCGTCAACAGGGATTTCACGAACTCGGCAAGGCAACGCTGGTCGCTATTGGCGAGCAGGCTCCGCTGCAGCAGGGAACCCCGTCCACCGGCTGGTTCGACCTGGCTGATGGGGGAACGCGAGTTCTCAGATGCGGACAATCCCGCCTGAACTCTCACCATCGGTGCGCACTGTCTCGGAGCAACGCCGACCCATGAGAGCGGTCGCGGGGAATGTCCGGAATAGCGTCGCAAGGAGCTGTCGCCAAAATCACGGGCACCCCCTTGATTCCCCGCGGTACTCTGCTAACATGAATAGTGCAAGCAAAGACTTGCAAAAGTATAAACGCGGAGAGTCATCATGCTGTTAATCTATGCAGCGGTCCTGTTTGCCACCGGCGCCCTCGGCGGCCTGGTGATGGCCTTACGCAGCTTCAAAGCCCAGCCGATTCCCGTGGCGCTAGCGACCCTGCACGGCGCACTGGTCGCCAGCGGCTTGATACTGCTGCTCATCGCCGCGCTGCTTGGTCTGGCAGGTCATATGGCGGTCATTGCCCTGGTCGTGCTGATCGTGGCTGCGCTCGGTGGCTTCTTTCTTCTGTCCTTTCACATTCGCAAACAACAGCATCCGCGCGCGGTGATCGTGGTGCACGCACTGGTGGCAATCGCCGGGTTCCTGACTCTGCTGGCTGCCATCCTTCAATCACACCGCTGAGTGGGGCGGGACATACGTGCGTGGCCCGAGGCTAGGCCGGCATCCGCTGCATCCGGCATTGGTGCATTTTCCGCTGGTGTTCTGGACGGTGGCGCCAGTGGCTGATCTACTGCAGCGCTTTCTCGGGGGCGAGCTGTGGTGGCGCTGCGCCTTCTGGGCGATCGCCGGCGGATCAGCGCTGGCACTGCCAGCCATGGTGGCCGGGTTTCTTGATCTTCTGGCACTACCGGCTGAGCACCCCGGACAGGGCACTGGGCAGCGGCATCTGCTGCTCATGGGTGCAGCGTGGACAGTCTTTGTCTGCGACTTGCTGCTGAGGTCCCCGGCAAAGGCGCCCGCGCCGGGCCGGGCCAGTGCGGGACTGATCCTCTCACTTGGTGGGTTTGCACTCTTGCTGGCTGGCGCTTACGCTGGTGCGCAGCTCGTTTATCACTTCGGCGTCGGACAGGATAATCAAGAGCGTGGATCGCAAGCAGGCCCCTAAGCAGCACCTGCACCCGAGGCGTGACACGCTCTCGGAAACCCGCGGTGCGCTGCTCGGAGTGCTCAGGCGTCACGGACTGTCGAGCGCTGCTGGCGTGGCGCGTCGGCTGCATATCTCTCGCGAAGCGGCCCGCCAGCAACTCGCGCTTCTCGAGGAGCAAGGACTGGTGAGCCGCGCCGCCAAGCCGGCCACTGGACGGGGCCGCCCACGTGTGGTCTTTGCGTTGACGGATCGCGGCGATAGTCTGTTTCCCAAGAACTACGACTCGCTGTCGCTGGCCTTGATCGACTTGGTTGCGGCGCAGTTCGGTACTGGGGGTCTGACGCGTCTGCTTGCCGCCCTGGCCGATCGACAGGTGCAGTATCACCAACCCCGAATGGAGGGCTTGACTCTTGCGGATCGGCTCGAGGCGCTCAAAGGCATCTACTTTGAAAACGACCCGTACACGTCGGTGCGCACTGACCGTGCGGGCTTGGCGCTGGTGGAGCACAATTGCCCGTACCTGAGTCTCGCTCTGCAACGGCCGCAGCTGTGCAGCGTCACGGTGTCCGTACTCAGCCGGCTCCTCGGAGTTCGCGTGGTACGAGAGCGGCGTTTCCAGGATGGTGATGAGCGCTGCGTGTTTCGAATCATGACCGATCAGCCGGTGAATGCGGCGGAATTCCGCTTTGCCTATGAGGAAGCGCCGGAGCCCGATTGAATCCCGGTTGTCATTGCAACTCCGGCATCGAGATTAGCGACAGCGACATCGAGTGCAATAACGCACCGCTGAACAGCGCTACCGAGAGCCTTCAGCGCCTTGGCCTCGGCCCCGTAGGCGAGCGGCCGCCATGCCGAGCGCCGCAACCAGTGAAGCCATCAGCACCGGCCGCAATCCGTGTCGATGACGTTGATGTCCTCGCTGCCGGCTGCGGCGACGGTGCACTTGCCTGCATCATAGCTTCTCGTGATGTCGGTCGCCGGAACCAATGCCGATCGAACCGGCGGTATCCGTCGCTGGAAGGATCACCGCATAAAACGCGGAAAGAATGACGAAGACAGCTGCCGCCGTCGTCATCGCTAGAGGGAGGTCAGCGCAATCCGGACAGCCCGAGGCAGAACGGCCGCTCGCTCATAGATGGCACCGATCACGACTTTGTCTCGTTTTTCTTGATGAAGTGGATGATTTTGTCGAAGCCGGCGGTCGGGGTCGACGACACGACGGCGGCCCGCTGCGCTGACGCAGGGGACCCGCAACGCAGGTTATCCGTCAACGGTCGAGCGGTAACCGGCTCGGCACCGCAACGAGGAGAACACCCCATGGCACACGCCACACGAATCGCGGACAAAGCAGGATTTCTTGGCGCCTTCATCTCAGCGATGGGCTGCGCGGCCTGTTTCCCGGCGCTCGCCAGTCTCGGTGCGGCCATCGGCCTTGGTTTCCTCACACGCTGGGAAGGTCTGTTCATCACCACGCTCATTCCGATCTTTGCGCTGCTTGCGCTCGCCGCGAACGCGCTCGGCTGGCGAACTCACCGCCAGACTGGGCGCCTCGTACTCGGGATCATCGGGCCGCTGCTGGTGCTCTCGGCGGCGCTCCTGATGCGATTCGCTCATATCGGAACGGCTCCGCTACTTTACGTCGGGCTCGCCTTCATGCTCGCGGTGTCGGTGTGGGATCTGGTCTCGCCACCGGTGCGACGCTCTACCGGGCCGCCATGTCGACCGTCGGCGAACGAGTGAATCGTTGAGACGCTCGAGGATTTGACGGGGACCCGCCCTGATGACAAAGCTCGACATCACCGGCATGACCTGCGAGTCCTGTGTCGCCCGCGTCAAGCACGCGCCGGAGCAGGTCCACGGCGTGCACGCGGCCGAAGTGTCCTACGCCCGGGGCAACGCCCGGGTCGCCCTCGACGCCGGTGTCTCGGCCGACGCCTCGATTGCCGCGGTGACCGGGCTCGGTTATCGCGCGAGGCTGGCCGACACACCGTCCCCAGGGATCTTCCGATCGCCGTTTGCTCACTCAGCGAGGAGGCGGGCTACGTGCAATGCCTGAGGATTGCGCCTGGGGCCTGCGCGCCCCCGACTCGGTTGTCTGTCCGTCCGGAACGCGGGACTGGCCTATGGGCGCCTGCCGGCCCGGACCGGTCGCCGGCGGCGGTCACCCTCAAGCTCGTGCATGGCTTGACTGACGGCGCGCTCCCGGCCATGCTACCTGAAAGCCCAATAACAACTGAAGGGGAGCGCGATCATGCGTCTCAAAGACTCAGCCGTAGCCCTGCTGAACGTGTCGGTTCTGGCCGGCATATTGGCTTCGGCACCGGTGTCTGCCCAATCTCCAGCCGTGCCTGTCATTCCGGATGCCGATTTGCGGGCCATGACCACGACTGTCGGGGGCGCAAGCGTGCTGCCGACCACGCGGACGGTCGCGCATTGGTGGGGGTCCACCCTGGATCCGCACAATGGCATTACTTACGGCTACAACATGGTTGGCGCCGATCCCTACACCTGCACGGGGGCCGATTGCTCGGTCATGATCGAAGTCGACATTACTCCGATCATTGTGAATATCGACGGGCAGACATTCAGCGGCGAGGACGTATACGACGGCACGCTGAATTCCCCGCTCTTCACGGAAAACGACTACGGCTCGACGGTTGCCGCCACCAATTCCTCGTATGGGCGCGGTCTGGGCGGCGCCCTGTCGCAGGCCGATGCCGGACAGTCGCTGCAGCTTCAGGACGCGATCATGCGGGCGCAGTTCAACCAGACCGGAAGCACCAGCGATTATCATCTGATTCTCGTCCCGGTCCGTCTTCCACCCGTCACCATCAATGTTCCCCGGAATGAGGGGATCCTGCTCCAGTCCGGTCGCGGCGTCGTCTTCGCGGACGTGAACATCAGCTGGTGGTCGGCCCAGATTCAGCAGCTTGAGACCTCGGCTGATCCGACGCACCTGCCGCTTTATCTGACCAACAACGTGATGCTCTATATCGGCAGGAATCCGTTCAACTGCTGTGTCATCGGGTACCACGGCACGCGGGCCGCGGGCAACGGCGGTGGCTCGACGAACAGTCAGGGCAATGCCGTGGTCCAGACTTTTGCATGGGCTTCGTGGATTCAGCCTGGCCTGTATTCTCATGCCAACGGCGGCATCAACTGGGCATTGCAGGACGTGCATGCAATCAGCCATGAGATCGCCGAGTGGGCCGATGATCCGTTCGTGAACAATACGGTGGAGCCGTGGCTCACGCCGACGGCGCCGCAGTACGGATGCTCCGGCCTGCTCGAGACCGGCGATCCCGTGGTGGATATCGGGTTCGCCATGGGCGCGAACGTCGTAGACCAGGGCCCGGATCCGAATGGCGGTCAGAGCGCTGATGGCTATTATCATCCCGAGGATGAGGTGGCGCTTCCGTGGTTCATGCGCTCGAGCCCTAACACGATATCGGAGCCAACCCAGACTTCTTCGCTCAATGTGGGTCGTTACACCTTCATGGGTGATCTCAATCCTTTCCCGGGGTTTCGACAGCCGGCGACGGGGTGTTGAGCTGGATGTCGTGAGCTCGGGATGGGTGCAGGCCTGGCGGCTCGAGGCGGGAGGCGCCCCGGGTACAGGCACGCCCTTATCAGGCGCCACCCGGGGCGACGATGATGCCTCCCCCAACGCGGGGGCGGCAGCACCTCGGCGCTAACGCATCAGCAGGGCCGCGAGTGCTTCCGGCTGCAGCAGCTTGATGTAGCGCGCCCGCACCTCGACCCAGCTCGCGCGCCGGAAGGCGCCGAGGGAGCGGCTCACCGTCTCCAGAGTGAGGCCGAGGTGGCGTGCGATGTCGCGCCGGCTCATGCTGAGGCGGAAGTGCGTCGGCGAGAGGTTGCGCCGCTCGAGTCTGCGGGACAGATCGACCAGAAACCCGGCGAGCCGTCCTCGTGCGTCGATCATGCTCATCTCGGTACGCGTGCGCTGTGCCTCCTCGAGGGATTGCCCGAGCAGGCGCAGTATCTCGCGCCTGAGGCCGGGGAGCGTCTCCATCATGCGCTCGAGCCGCCCGATCCGGATGCGGCAGTAGCGCAGTGGCTCGAGGCTCACGAGGTCGCACGTATGCCAGCCCTCTGCGAACGCTTCCAGACCGACAGCCTCCCCTGGCAGGTGGAAGGCGCGCACGTATTCCTGGCCATCGCTCAGCACGCCGCAGCTCTTGGCCGAGCCCGCGCGCACGACGTATAGCGCCTCCAGCCGGGAGCCGGCTCGGATGAGGCGGGTACCGGCCCGCAGCTCCCGGCCGCGCTCAACGGCGCCTTCGAGGACGCGCGTCTCCTCGGGTGAGAGCATGGCCGGCAGGCATATGCCGGCCAGCTCGCAGCCGCCGCAGGAAAGCTCGGTGTTCTTCATGCCGGTTGGCCGTCCCAATTGACCGAGATCAAGTTGCACGCCGCGATGGACGCTAGAGTGCAGCCCATGGCCGTGCCATTTGGCAAATCTTCGCACGTCCCGGCGGGGCGCGTGCGCAAGCCGGTCCGCGGCGGCGTTGCGGAAAGTACGTATGGCGTTTTGCGCAGGGCCATTTCCGAGCCCGAATGGCTGCTGTTCGAGCCGCTGATCGCGGATATCGAGCGTCTGAAGGCCGAGCGCAATGCAGTCATTCTCGCGCACAACTATCAGACCCCGGAGATCTTCCACGGGGTCGCCGACTTTCAAGGCGACTCGCTGGCGCTCGCATATGAGGCCGCCGCGAGCGACGCCGAGGTGATCGTGATGTGCGGCGTCAGCTTCATGGCTGAGACCGCGAAGCTGCTCAACCCCGACCGCACGGTCCTGCTGCCCGACACCGAAGCCGGCTGCTCGCTGGCCGAGTCGATCCGACCCGAGGACGTGCGCGACTTGCGCCGCAGGCATCCGGGCGTGCCCGTGATCTGCTATGTGAACACGTCCGCGGCGGTGAAGGCCGAGTGCGACACCTGCTGCACCTCCGCCAACGCGGTCCGCATCGTCGAATCGCTCGGCAGCAAGCAGGTCATTCTGGTACCCGATGAATACCTCGCCCGCTACGTCGCGTCGCAGACCGACATCGAAATCATCTCCTGGGACGGGCACTGCGAGGTGCACCAGCGCTTCCAGGTAGACGAGATCGCCGAGTACCGGGCGCTCACGGGCGCCTATGTCCTCGCCCACCCCGAGTGTCCCGATGGGGTGCAGCGGGCAGCGGATTTCGTCGGCTCGACCTCCGGCATGATTGCCGAGCTCGCGGCACGGCGTCCGGGATCGGCGCTGCTGCTCACGGAATGCTCGATGTCGGACAACGTCGCGGCGGTGTACCCCGACATCCATTTCCTCCGCCCCTGCAATCTCTGCGCTCACATGAAGCGCATCACGCTCGCGGGCATCCGCGATTGCCTCGAGCGCCTCGCCCCGCGGGTCGAAGTGCCGGAGGGGCTGGCCGCGGGAGCCCGCCGGGCCGTGCTGCGTATGCTGGAGCTGACGGCGGCGCCCGCGCCCGGGGAGGCTTGAGTTGGAGCAGGCGGATACCGATGTCCTGATCGTCGGCGCGGGGCTTGCGGGACTTGCCGCCGCACTCGGGACCAGCACCCGCCGCCGGGTCACTCTGTTGTGTCCGAGCCCTCCCCCCTCTGCCACGGCCAGCTCGCTCGCGCAGGGCGGGATCGCCGCGGCAGTCGGCGCTGACGATCATCCGGCGCTGCATGCGGCGGACACCATGCGGGCCGGGGCAGGAGAAAGCTGGCTGCCGGCCGTCGTGCTGGTGTGCGGCGAGGCGCCGGGCGCGATCGCATGGCTCGAGACGCAGGGTGTTCTCTTCGACCGCGCCGGTGACCTCTTGGCACTGCACCGCGAGGCGGCTCATGCTCGAGCACGGGTTCTGCACGTGGGCGGCGATGCCACGGGAGCCGGCCTCACGAGCGCACTGTCCCGAGCCGCGCTCTCGGCGCCCAACGTCGAGATGCTCACCGGCCTCTCGGCCGTCTCGTTGATGCAGGATGGCGCTCGGGTGTCCGGCGTCGTCGCGGTCGGCTCCGACGGCAGGCCGCTCGCACTTCGCGCCAACGATACGGTGCTCGCGACCGGCGGTCTCGGTCAGCTCTACCTGCACACGACGAACCCAACATCGGCCTGCGGCGACGGGTTGGCGATGGCGCTGCGCGCCGGCGCGAGGCTCAACTCGCTGGAGTTCGTCCAGTTTCACCCCACCGCGCTGGCCTGCTCGGCAGACCCTCTTCCCCTGATGACCGAGGCACTGCGGGGTGCCGGCGCCACCCTCATCGACGAACGAGCCCAGGGCATCATGGAGCACGTCCACCCGGACGGTGACCTGGCGCCGCGCGACATCGTCGCGCGCGAAGTCTGGACCCACGTGTCTCAGGAGCGGCGCGTTTGGCTCGACGCCACGGGGATCATGTCGGCGGACAAGACCGCTTTCCCGCAGGTGCGCGCCCTGTGCCTGTCATATGGCATCGACCCCGAGCGTCAGCCCATCCCGGTGGTGCCGGCCGCGCATTATCACATGGGCGGCATCGCCGTGAGCGTGGACGGACAGGCAAGCATCCCGGGTCTCTGGGCTTGCGGCGAGGTCGCCTGCAGCGGAGTACACGGGGCCAACCGTCTGGCGAGCAATTCCTTGCTCGAGGCCGTAGTGTTCGGCCGACGTCTGGGCGCGGCGCTGTCGCTGCAGCGGCGAGCAGCGGCGCCGCTCGTGGCTCATCGGCCCGACATCGTGCCCGATGAGGCGGCTCTGCAGCTCGACGAGCAAGTATGGGCGGCGTTGCGTCTTCTCATGTGGAGGCGCGCCGGAATCATCCGCAATGGTGGCGGACTGCTCGCAGGGCTTGCCGAGCTCGACACGCTGTACCGTGGGACTGCGCCGCAGCAGCTTCTGCTGCGCGGCCGTCTATGCCTCGTCAGAGCCCTGCTCACCGCCGCGTTGCGGCGCACGGGGAGCTGCGGCGCCCATCTCAGGGAGGATGACCCATCCATCGCAGACCGGCACGCGCCCCGCGACCGCCCGCTGCACCCGGCACCCGAGAGGCAGTGGTCGGGGTGCTGAATGAAGCGGCATCGGGGGCATCCGGAGGGGATCGGGGCTCCCTGCGGAAATTCGATTTCGCGGTGATCGGAGCCGGGATGGCGGGCGCCTCGTTCGCGGCGCGCCTCGCGGTGCGCTCCTCGGTCCTGGTCCTGGAGCGGGAGCCGCTGCCGGGCTATCACACGACCGGCCGCTCGGCCGCCTTGTTCAACGAGCTCTACGGCAATGCCGTCATCAGGGCCCTGACCCGGGCCAGCCGCGCCTTCTACGACACCCCGCCGCCCGGGTTTACGACCGGTCCATTGCTCACCGAGCGAGGTGTCCTCCACGTCGGATTCCGCGGCTCGCCCACGGGCCCGATATCCGCTCCACCCGCGCACCCCGTTACCCTCGAGGAAGCCGTGGACCGCGTTCCGATCCTGCGGCGCGACGAGCTGGCCTGGGCTGCGCTGGACCCCAGCGCCTGCGACATCGACGTCAGCGCGCTGCACCAGGGCTTCCTGCACGCGGCCAAGGCGGCCGGCGCCAAGGTGGTTACGGATGCGGAGCTCGTTGCGCTGCAGCGCGCAGACGATTGGCGGATCACCACTCGCGGGGGGGACTTCCGGGCCGCCGTGCTCGTCAACGCCGCCGGCGCTTGGGCCGACGCGGTGGCGCGCATCGCCGGTCTCGGGCCACTCGGCCTGAGGCCGCTGCGCAGAACCGTCATCACCCTCGATGCGCCTGCCGGAGCCGATGTCAGCCGTTGGCCGGCCATCATTCCCGCCGATGAGGCGTTCTACTTCAAGCCCGCCGCCGGCCGCCTGCTCGCGACGCCCGCGGACGAGACTCCGAGCGAGCCTTGCGATGCGCAACCCGAGGAGCTCGACATCGCACAGTGTGTGGATCGTCTGGAACGCGCAACGGTGCTGTCCGTCCGGCGTGTTTTGCGCTCCTGGGCCGGCTTGCGCACCTTTGCTCCGGATCGTACGCCGGTGGTGGGATATGATCCGAACTGCGACGGCTTCTTCTGGCTCGCCGGACAAGGCGGTTATGGGATTCAAACGGCGCCGGCGTTGTCCGAGATGGCTGCGGCACTCGCATTGCGAGAGCCCGTCCCTGCCTACATCCGGGCGGAAGGAGTCGATGCGGCGGCGCTGAGCGCGGCCCGCGCTCAACGTTGAGACCCGCGCGCCAGGCAGGCGGGTGCGCGTACTGCCCGGCAAATTTGACCGGGATCAAGTCAGCCGACCATGCGGGGCCTATGCTGGCGCATCCGCCATCGAGGGTCCCAGCCGCATGCGCCTGCTGTTGATCAATCCGAAGTGCCCTGAGAGCTTCTGGACGTTCCGCTGGGCCGTGACCGCGGTCCTGCCGGGTAAGCGGGCCGTCAATCCGCCGCTCGGGCTCGCAACGCTCGCCGCGCTCTGCCCGCCGCACTGGGAGGTCACCATCGTCGACGAGAACGTCGAGCCGCTCGACCTGGAGCCGCAAGCGGACTTGATCGGCATCGGCGGCATGGGCGTGCAGTTCCCGCGACAGCGCGAGCTGCTCGAGTACTACCGCAGCCGCGGCCACTTCGTGGCGGCTGGCGGCAGCTACGCCTCGCTGTGCCCGGAGCAATACGAGCATCTGGCAGACAGCGTGATCTGCGGCGAGGCGGAACAGATCTGGCCGCAGTTCTGCGCCGACTTCGAAGCCGGGCGCGCCCTGGCGCTCTATCGGGAGACGGGCACGGTCGATCTGCATACCTCCCCGACTCCCCGCTTCGACCTGCTCAAGCTTCCTCTCTACACGACAGCGACCGTGCAGTTCTCGCGCGGCTGTCCCTTCATGTGCGAGTTCTGCGACATCATCGTGATGTTCGGCCGCAAGCCGCGTCACAAGAGCCTGGAACAGATCGGCCGGGAGCTCGACGTGCTGCGCGAGCAGGGCGTGCGCAAGGTATTCTTCGTCGATGACAATCTGATCGGCAACATCAAGGTCGCGAAGACCCTGCTCAGGTTCCTGGTCGACTATCAGGAACGTCATCGGTATTCCTTCAGCTTCGGCACGGAGGCCTCGCTCAACCTCGCCCAGGACGAGGAGCTGATGGACCTCTTCCGCGCGGCACACTTCCGCTGGGCCTTCATCGGCATCGAATCGCCGGACGAGGCAAGCCTGCGCGAGACGCGCAAGCTGCAGAATGTGCGTCAGGACCCGCTCGCGGCCGTGCAAAGCCTCCACTCTCACGGGATCGAAGTGTTGGCCGGCTTCATCGTCGGCTTCGACAACGACACGGTGACGACATTCGAGCGGCAGTACGAGTTCATCGTTCGCTCCGGCATCCAGACGGCCATGATCGGACTGCTCAACGCCATGCCGCGCACACCGCTCCACGAGCGGTTGCGCGCCGCGGGCCGTCTGCGCGAAGAGGACAGCGGCGGAGACAACACCAAGCTGGATACCAACGTCGTGCCCCTCGGGATGTCGCGGGAGCAGCTCATCGGCGGCTACCGCCGGCTGCACGAGCGGCTGCTCGAGGACGGTGCACTCGCGCGCCGCATCATCAACAAGAACCGCTCGCTCGGCAGAACGCCGGGCGGCATGGAATATGGCACGGCGGTGAGCCTGAGCATTCTCGCCCGCCTCCTGTGGCGCGGCATTCTGCGAGGCGGTCCGGCTCGACCGTTGCACTTCCTGCGCAGCATGCCCTGGCGCCGGCCGTGGCAGATCGCCTCGACCGTCAGCGACTGGATCGTGGGGCTGTCCATGCAGGATTACGCCCGAAGACATCTCGCGGACGTGGCACCCGCCAGCCCCGCGGTATGGAACACGCGGCTGACACGCCTCGCGCAGGCGCTGCGCCGCTGCGGCACCGGCAAGGTGATCGTCGGCCCCGGCGCCCGCGGTCTCGGCACCCCGGTGCTGGCGCTGTCGCTGCGCGCCGTGCCGGGCCGCCGACTCAGGCGAACGGCCCGCCATCTGCGCACCTTTCTCGAATCCACGCCCGCCCGCCTGACGCTGCGTTTCGAGGAAGTGTGCGCCGCCGATGTGCCACAGCTGAGCCGCCTGCTCGGCCGGCTGACTCGGTTCGCGGACAAGATCTCGATCGAAGCCGCCACGCTCCAAGGCCTGATGCCCCTCGACGCGTGGCCCTTTCAGCTCACCCTGCCCGCGCCGGCGGCGTGAAGCGGCCGACGCCCGCTACCTGCACGTTTCGCATGCGCCCCAGGGCTACAACCTGAAGTTCGTCAAGGACGCCGACCACGTGACCTTCGATCTGGATTTTGCCGACAGCTTCTCGGCGCTGACCCGCAATGGGCTCTCCCGGTATGGGTCTCGAGCTCTACCACCCTGTCGAGTCGTGGAAGAGCGCACGGACCGCGAGCTACCGGCATCAGGCGCCGTTGACCGGTGCGCGTACGTAGCATGATCGACGTCGAAGCCCTGGGCTGGGATGCCAAGACCGTCGGTGAGCTGGATCACCGGCTGCTCAAGGTGCCAAGCCTCAAGTTGCGTTCCGCAACGCCTGCAAGCAACGGCGTTGCGGTGTATTGCGTCGATCTGCGTGTGCGCCGCCCGAACGCCGGCAAATACCTGTCCGCCACGGAACTGCATTCCGTGGAGCACTTCCTGCTGGCGGGCTTTCAGCGCACCATGCCCGCGCATTTCCTCTCCGTCGGCATCATGGGCTGCCAGACCGGCTTTTATCTGGTCTTCCTGAACGAAGGCCGTTCCCGGCGCATCTGTCAGGCTCTGGAAGAGATCCTGACCGACGTGCAAGGCGCCACCGCCGTGCCTTACGCGCGCATCGATCAGTGCGGCAACTACCGCAACCACAGCTTGGAGCGCGCACGGAAGGTCGCGCGCGAGATGCTGGAGGCCAAATCGACCTGGCTGGAGGTGGTATGAGCAATGCCGCTTCCCGGTGGCGCGTCAGTTACGGCCGTCCGATCGCCTACGATATCGTCGATGCCCCTCGGCGGTTTCATCCGCAGAACGCTGCCCTGATCTCGGTGGGCAAGGTCAAACACCGCATCGTGCCCGACGCCGGGGCTCTCGATCCCGAGCTCATGTGGCAGTCCTTGCTCGACCGGATCGAGCACCGCACCGGCTTCCAACGGGTGCCGGTTCCGGAGTCGATCGGCAGCTGCATCTTCCTGAATGACATTGCCCGGTGGGAAATCGAGCATTCCGTAACCGCCCTCAACGAGCGCACGAGCGTGCCAAGTGAACCGATTCTCGAACGCTGACCGGCAGGAAATCACGAAATTCGACCGGCTCGCGCGCATGTGGTGGGACACCGAGGGCGCGATGCGCATGCTGCATGTCATCAATCCGCTGCGCGCCGATTTCATCCTTGGTCACATCCGCGTTCCGCGGCCGAAAGTGCTGGACGTCGGGTGCGGCGGCGGAATTCTCGCCGAGGCGCTCGCCAGGTCCGGAGCCCGGGTCACCGGCATCGACCTGTCGCAACCCACGCTGGAAGCCGCCCGTGGACACGCCGGTGCACAGGGCCTCGCGATCGATTACCGCGAGGTGAGCGCGGAGCAGATGGCAAATCAGGCCGCGGGCGAGTTCGATGCCGTGACCTGCATGGAAATGCTGGAGCACGTGCCCGAGCCTGCCCGGGTGATCGCCGCCTGCGCCAGCCTCCTGAAGCCGGGCGGCCGGGCGTTTTTCTCGACGATCAACCGAACCGCGAAGGCCTTCCTGTTCGCGGTCGTGGCCGGTGAGTACATCCTCAGGCTCCTGCCGCGCGGGACGCACAGCTATCAGAAGCTGATTCGTCCGCGAGAATTACGTGCGTGGGCCGACGCCAGCGAGCTGGAATTCGGCGGCGCTGCCAGCCTGATGTACAACCCCCTGAGAAGGAGTTTCACGCTGGCGCTCGGGCGGGAGGATGTCAACTACATGGCCTGTTTCGTGAAGAGGGGATGACCCGCCGATGCGACGATTCCTCGCCCTGTCCCGATCGAAGCACGGCATCGTCGATGCCGCCATGCCGGGTTTCGTCGCGCTGCTCTGGCTGGGGCATTTTCCCTCGTGGCGGGTGCTCCTGCTGTCGCTGCTGACCGCCCTCGCCGGCTACACGGCCATCTACGCCCTGAACGACCTGATCGGCGTCAAGGCCGACAGGGAGAAGTTCGCCGGCGCCGGCATCAACCCGGGCTACTCGCTGGAGCCCTCCGCCATGCGCCATCCGCTCGCGCAAGGCATCCTCGACATGCGCAGCGGCTGGGCGTGGTTCGGTTTCTGGTATGCGCTCACGCTGGCAGGCGCCTACCTGCTCAACCCCGCCCTCGTGATCATCGTGACCGCAGCGGGCATCCTGGAGTCGGTGTATTGTCTGCTGCTCAAGGTCACCTACTGGCGCACTCTGGTCAGCGGCCTGGTCAAGTCCGCCGGCCCGGTAGCCGCAGTGTTCGTCGTCAGGCCGCATCCTCCGCTCCCGCTTCTGCTGCTGTTGCTCGCCTGGCTGATGTGCTGGGAGATCGGCGGACAAAACATCCCGGCGGACTGGAACGATGTCGAGGAAGACCGGCGTGTGGGTGCCAAGACCATTCCGCTCGCCTTCGGGCCGCGCGTGGCCGGCGCCATCGTCGTGGGTGCCCTGAGCCTGACCATCGTCCTGAGCGTGTTCTTGCCGCGGATGTCGCCGCTTGCGCTCGGTGTGCCCTATCTGGTGTGCAGCCTCGCGGCAGGAGTCTTCCTGCTGCTGCTGCCGGGTCTGCAGCTGTTGCGCTCGCGTGACGAGCGCAAAGCGGCCACGCTGTTCGACCGTGCCAGCCATTATCCGCTCGTGCAGCTCGCGATCATCACCGCGTTCGTGCTGCTCTAGGCCCGCTCCGCAATCCGATCGACGCCGACACGGTGATGCTGGCACCCTCTCAAACGGCAGATATCGTCTTTGGGGCGAATGCCCTAGGAAAATGGATGTTCCATCGCCACACCCCTCGGCCACACCATCACTCCTGGCCCTAACGGAGATGGGTCCGAGGCCCATATGGCCGGCATGGGCGGTCTTGTGACATTTCTCGACGTGCGGCCGTTGCGCGGTAACAAAGTGCGTACGTGGCAGCAGGCAGCACGATGCGCGGACCATATCGCCGGCCGTTGCGGTGGTCCACGAGGTCCGTTACACGCGGCCGCGGACCGATAACCCAGACGGTCCCACCGAAAAATCAGTCGTACGGAAACTCGAGACCGATGCCAATGCCGACGTAGTTGTCGAATCCCCCAAGGCTGCCGGTGATCCTCTGCCCGAGCTCAGCATCGACCTCGAAGTGCGGAGTGATGAGATACTGAAAGCCCCCATCGGCATCGGCGCCGCTCCCCAGCCCAGGGCCGACCTTGCTCTGTCCATAGACCTCCCCATAGAGCTGGTAGCGATTGTCCCAAGCGTAGGTAACCACCCAGTCGGGGTTGAAGCTGGTGAACCGCCGCCCGCCGCTGTTCCTTGGGGTGGTCTCCGAGGTGACGCCCGCCATGAAAGCGACGCCCCAGTGTGCGCCGATGCCGATACTGACAATGGCGTTGGTCGCCGAACCCCATCCGTCGCTCCCGTAGTTTGGATCTCCGCTCGGGAGCGCGACGATCTCCTCGGCTGCGAGCTGCCAAAGCGAGTGGCTCACGACCTCGCGCCGAAAGCCGAGGGAGGTCGGGCCATAGCCGGCCACCCGTGAAGGCGCCGGTCCGCCCGAGAACTGGTTGATGTAGTTCGCCGGCAGAAGAATGAGTTCGTTACGGTCGGCCAGCCCCAAGCTCAGCTCGAGCTCCGGAAGGTTGAACCCGCGTCCTTCCGGCTGGCGCTGATCGATGGCTTGATATCCGGCTTCGAGGACAATGCGCCCCGGCGGCGCCACGCAGGTGCTGTCCGCGACCGTCGGCCGGTTGAGGATCGCAAGCAACGACCCCGCGCCCCGGCAGGGATTGCCGGACGGGACGGTCGATGCGTGCGCCACAGTGCCGAAAAAGCAGGCCGCAATCGGCACCGAAAGGAACGCGTGCGCAAAGCGCCGAAATTGGAGAGAGAGGCCTGACGTGCCTGCCAGTGCAACCCTGTTCGACCGTGGAGTCGTCACGGTGATTTCCCTCCTTTATCGATGGATGACGTCTACGGCGCGCGTGAGAGCGTACTGGGCCTTGGCGTACTGGGTGAGCGCACCCGTGTAGTGGCCAACGCGGCGCCACGGCGCACAAGGCGCACCTGCCGGTTCCAGGGATCATTGGAGCGAGGTAGCGGGTGGATGGGGGGGCGGGACGATTGCGCGCCCGAGCCTCCGATCGGCCGGAAGCAGTTCACTCGGCAGGCGCCATGATGCGCAGGACCGCGCGTCCGTCGACGTCCTGCAGCGGGAAATAGACGATGTGCGTCTGGGGATCCACGGCGACCGAATGCGCCTCGTAGGCGAGAAATGCCCGGCCGAGCAGGTGTAGGCGTCTGTCATGTAGATCGAACACGGTCACCACGCCGCTCTCGCTCGCGACGTAGAGCCGCTGGAGACCGGGATCGAAGGCGAGCACGTCCGGACTGCGTCCGACCTCGTGGATCGACAAGACCCGCATGCTCCGCAGGTCCACCAACAGCAGCTTGGCGTTGCCGTCGCAGGCCACGAACCCGAGTCGTGCGGGCGCATCGAGCAGCAGGCTGTGATCATCGTTGCACCGGCTCGTAAGGGGATACCGGCCCACGATCCGGTCGGTGCCTGGATCGATCGCGACGATCTCATCACGCGTCTGCACGTCAACCAGGATGCGCCCCGTGACCGGATCGTACTGGGAGTTACCCACCTCCCCGCCCATGGGGATTGTGGCGATACGCCGGTTGTCGCGCGTATCGATGACGGTTTCGGTCTGACCCGCCTCGTCAGAAATGAACAATTTGTGCACATCCGGCGCATAGGCCATGCCGTCCGGATAGACACCCGCGGGCGCGTGGGCCACGACCTTGCCCGTCGACTCGGAGATGACGTCGAGCTGATTGCGGTCGGTGGCGGTCGCAAAGACCTCGTCCAGCTCCGGCACCGCAAGCACCCCATGCACGCCCGGAACGTCCGTCACGTTGCCAATCACCCGTTCGCGCCTGAGGTCGAATATCGTGACCATCCCGGAACCGAGGTGCGCGATGAAGAGCCGCCGCCGATTGGGGTCAATCGTCACGTAATCGAATCGGTCCGGCTTTCCCGGCAGGTCGATGTCCGGGCGGGCAGCCCGCAGCGGTAGTACGCTGCGGACCGCCTGCGCAGTTGCGGCTTGCGCGGCCATGGACACCGCCAGGCAGCCGCTGCAACCCAGGGCAAGTATTTGGGCCAGACGTTTCATCGGGCGCGGGCCGGCAGGACCACGAGCTTGCCGCCCATCCACGGCTTGTGGAATTCGCAAAAGAACGGAAACACACCGGCCTTGCTGGCCGTGAACGTGATCGTCTTGGTTGACAGCGGCGGTAGCGACACGTTGATGCCGTAGCCCGGGATGGTCAGTGTATGACCATCATCGCCGCCCGCCTCGAGGTTGCGGATGTCGAGGGTGACGTGATCCCCCTGGGTGACGACGATCGTCGAGGGCGCGAAGGCATAGACTTCGCCGAACTTGGCGACAGCCCGCTTCTGCGCGGGATTTTCCTTCGACACCCATACCACGGTCTGGATGTGAATCGTTTCGTCGGCGGCGAAGGCCGGTGTGCTCGAGAGCGATGCGAGAAGAACACTGGCGGCCGCGGCAATGACCTTGGATGACTGCATGATGGACTCTCCTCTTGAAAACACTGGAACGACGGACAAATCGGCGGTACGTGGAGCCGGGATCGCGCTTCTTCAGGCGCGGGAACCGACCACCGCGGCGTCCGGACGATAGGGACGGAGACGTTGCCCGGCGCGCGGCGCGACCTATACATCTCGTGATGCCTTTTTTGCGGCGAGCACCCGTAGAGCGGCAGCCTCGGCGATGCGCGGCACGGCGGTATCGGGGAAGGGGCTCACGGAGCTGACGTTGATCTCGCAGAGAACGTACGTGTCCTCGCCACGTTCGTTGCGCGGACCGAGGAGAAAGTCCGCATCCCAGATTACCGGCAGCGAGCGGGTGTCGAGCGCGAGAATGTCCTGCATCCGCGGCAGCCAGTGATCTTCCATTTCGCGCTTGAGGCTCTGAAATCCATTTGCGAACTCCTCGTAGAAGGTTTTCTCCCGAGCCATGGCGAAAGAGAGTCCTGCGACGGGCCGTTGCGTCGAGAATCCGACCACCCGGTCGTATATCAGATAGCAGCGGATCATCCCTTCGGACGCGCGCCTCGCGTGGCGCTGATCGATGAGACCTCCGCCTGCGGAGAAATAGATCTGACAGCGCTGCATGAACGCGCCGAGCCGCATCGCTTCGCGCCTGCTGTCGCGGGTCGCCTCTTGAACCCACACGAGGAGATCGGCGTCAGCGCCCGCCCTCGCACTCTCGCATTGGACCAGCCAGGTTCCGATACCGCCGTTCCCGCGGCACTGTTTCAGCACCCGCGCGCCTTGCGCGGCGAGACGCTGCGGAAACTCCCGCTCGAACTCCGCGGGGATGCGATACAAGTGGGTATCGGTGCCCCAGCCGAGGTGACGGGTGCGGTAAAGAACCTCCTTGGTGCCCATCTTCAGGATCACATCGGGATGAGCGCTGACCCAGACCCCTTGCGAAGCAACCTCGCGAAGCATCGGATCCAATCGGGACCTGTCCCGGGCGTCCGAGATCGGATCGACCCAGACCAGCACCCCATCGAAGCGATGCAGCCGGGCGTGCACCGCGTCGTGCCGTTCCTCTGAATAGACGACCGGCTCGGCATCGACGCCGTGGCCCTTGAAAGCAAGGAGCAGCGGCTGCAGCCGCTCGCGCGTCGTCGGCTGGTCTCGCGAGAGGAGCGCGACGCGAGAGAGGGGATGCTTCATTTGACCAGCACCCAGGCCGGATGCATGAGCGGGAAGGCGATCAGGCCCACCACTGCCGCGAGCGCGACCAGGAGCGGGTTGCTCACCTTCCAGCGAATGAGCACGAGGAGAGCCACGCTGCCGATCAGCGCCGTCACCCAGTCACCGATCGCCACCTTGCCGAGCAGCACACAGGCACCGAGGATCGTACCGATCGCTGCGGCGTACGCGCCCTTGACGAAGCCCTGGACGTTGGGATTGGCGCGGTGGCGGGCAAGCAGCGGTGCCGCGATCAGCACCAGGATGAACGAGGGAAGAAAGATCCCGACCGTGGCCGCCACCGCTCCCGTCAGTCCAGCGACCAAATAACCGACGAAGGTCGCGGTGATCACCACCGGTCCCGGGCTGATCATGCCCACGGCAACCGCGATCAGGAAATCCCGCGGTCCGAGCCAGCCGTACTGGTGCACGACACCCTCCTCGAGAAACGGCACGATCACGAGCCCGCTGCCGAAGGTGAGAGCGCCCGCCTTGAAGAAGAAGAGCAGCAGCTTGGCGAGCCCCGAAGGGGTTGGCGTCGCTGCTGCGGGAACCGCGGGCAAAGCGGCAAGCGCCCGCGAGGAGCCGCCGCGGAACACTGTCCCATAGTAAGCAACCCCGATCGTGCCGGCGGCGATGAAGAGCAGCGCGACTTCAGCCTGAAGCACAACCGTCACGACGAAGCAGATCGCGGCCAGCGCCCATTGCAGCCCGTCTTTCATGCCGAGTCGCGCGAGGCGGCCACACGAGTGCAGAATGAGCGCGATCACGGCAGGCCCGACACCGTAGAAAATCGCGCTGACCTGCCGCACTCCGCCCAAATGGGCATAAACGGCGGCGAACGCGGTGACCATCAGGAAATTGGGGAGAATGAAGGCCCAGCCTCCGGCCCACGCCCCCCAGAACCCTGCTCGAAGGTAAGAGATGAAGATGCCGACCTGAATGGCGAGCGGCCCCGGCAAGGACTGGCAGACGGCAATCGCCTCACGCATCTGATCTGCGGTGAGCCACCGGCGCTCGCCCACGAGCTCGCGCTCCATCTGTCCGACGAGCGCGATAGGTCCCCCAAAGCCGAGAGCTCCGAGACGAAGAAAGTATCCTACGACCGGCCCGAGGCGACTCTCGCCAGGGGCGCCATCCGCAGCCTGTCGCTCTCGCGGGGTGCTCACGACAGAGCGGCCGCCGAGCGGCCGGCGGGTGGAGCGAGACATGCGATTGGCGCTGCGAGACGATTCACATGGGGCCCTTTCGAGAAGTTAGTAGAATATATTACGGTACTGTAGTATTCGCAACATGATACCTGAACCACCGGCTTGGCTGCTGCTCGTCACGAATCTGCCCGGTCACAATCCGCCGCTGCGGATGCGGGTTTGGCGAGCGCTCAAGGCCGCGGGAGCCGGTTTGCTGCGAGATGGCGTTTACGTGCTCCCCGGCAACCCCGCCTCCCGCAAGACGCTCGATGAGCAGGCGGCCGAAATCCGCTCAGGCGGCGGATTCGCGCAGATCCTCTCCTTCGACGGAGAGTCTCCCGAGCAGCACGCCCAATTCGTGGCACTGTTCGACCGGACGGCGGAGTACCAGGAAACGGCTCGCGAGCTGGATACTTTTCGGCGCGAGCTCGCCCGTCTGTCCGAGGTGGACGCCCGGCAACGGCTCGCTGGGATCGGACGCGAGGCCTCCTTGATCGCCGCCCGCGATTTCTTTCCAGGCGAAGCGCAACGCCAGCTGCAGGCTGCGCTCACGGATGCAGAAGCCGCCCTGAACGCGCGCTTCGCTCCCGGTGAGCCGCACGGAGTGAGCCGGAAAGTTCCACGGCGAGAACGGGGGGATTATCGCGGACGAACATGGGCCACCCGCGAGCACCTGTGGGTCGATCGGGTTGCCTCGGCCTGGCTCATTCGCCGCTTCATCGACCCGGAAGCGAAATTTGTCTGGCTGCGAAAGCCCGGCGACCGGCCCAAACGGGCCGTTGGCTTCGATTTCGACGACGCCGAGTTCACGCATGTCGGCGCGAAAGTCACCTTCGAGGTGCTGGTCGAGAGCTTTGGTTTGGATCACGACGAAGCGCTGAAGCGCCTTGGAGCGCTCGTGCACCATCTCGATGTGGGCGGCATCCCGACGGCCGAGGCCCCTGGATTTGCCGCCATCCTGTCCGGGGCGCGCGCGCTGTCCCCCGATGACGACGCATTGCTCGAGACGATCGCTCCAGTGCTGGACAGCCTCTACGCCGGCTACTCAATACACGAGGAGCGGTGAAGAGCTGCGGGCGCCGCTGGGGAAAACCTGGGCCCATCGAGCAGGGATCGCGCGTCGCGCCGTCTCGCAAGACGCGGCCGCAGGGCGAGCCGGGCGCAGCCTCAGAAAAACTCGTACTCCACCTGGGCCAGCCAGGTCCGCCGGGGCGCCGCAGCATTGATGCCGAGCACTACGCCGGTGCGGTATTCGAGGCTGCTGGTTGTACCGGGGACGTGCCATTCTCCCGCGACGATCGGGCCCACCTGATAAGCGCGGTCATCGGGTCGCCCATAAGCCTCGATCCCTGGACGAAAAGCGGGCGAGACAGCATAGGTGCCCGAATAGCTGTAGCGAAACGCATACTTGCCGCTGGCACCAGTACCGACCTGTTTCTCCCAGATGAAGTTGAGCCGGTGGGTGAATCGTCCTACAGTCTTCTCGACCAGTGGTCCGAATTCGACTGCGTCCGGTATTCCGGCGACCGTCTGGTGCTCGTAGGAGGCGAGAAAGCCGAAGTCGGCCCAATACTCGCCCGGCTGCGTAAACTGAAAAGTATTCTCGAACTCGTACCCCAGCATCCGCCCGGTGCTTCCTGGCGCCCGCTCATACCTCACAAGATAAATCTCCGGTTTCCACCAATCCGTGAACGTGTGGGAGACCGACAGCTCGGCGGCACGACCGCCGCTGAAATCGGCGCGTGGATCGCCGTAGCCGAACCCGCGCAGTTCGATCTCGGACTGAGTGACGAGGACATGCGGGGAGTAAACAATGAAGTCGTCTGCGTGGGCCACGCCGGTGGCGAGCAGGAGGATCACTCCCAGGCACAGAGCCCGTGAATGCCGAATGCCGTCCCGGGGTTGCGGGGCTGAAGAGTTTCGGGGAGCCGACGGGGACACGCGACGGGACCGCTGATGATGAAGCAACACACGCATTCCTGTGCCTCGGCAGCTTCGCGGACCGTACGAGCGAATGAGCTGCAAATGGGGCGGTTTAGCGCGATGACCCGGAAGCAGAATCGACGGGCGGCAAATGCGCCCCTGAAGCGCGGGCTGGTCTAGCTCCGCTCAGCCGTTGCATGCCGGCCACCAGCAGCAACAGTGTGGTCGCGTAGAACGCGAGCTGGACACCTGTCGGACTCGCGTCGTAGCCGATGAGAATACCCAACGTGCGGCCCGCCAGCGATCCGTTCGACAGCAACCAGGAGGTATCCCATACCTGCGTCCCCCAGGCAGAAAGCAGATTGCTCTGCACGAGGTAGCGAGCGGCGGTAGAAGCCAGTCCGGAGGCCAGCAGCACCAGCATCCAGTTGGTGACCTTGAAGAAATGCTTCATCGGGATACGCAATAGCCCGAAGTACAGCGCCAATCCGAGCAGCGCGCCGCCGCCGATGCCCAACGCGAGCCCGCCGGCCAGTCCGACCGCACCGACACCGCCCAGGGCCATTCCATAGAGAAACAGCACGATTTCCGAGCCTTCGCGCAGGACGGCAATCGCAACCACCACCAGCAACAGCGCCAGCGAGCTTGAGCCTGCCTTGACGCCTCTGCCGACGGCATTCATGCGCTGCGCCAGATCGCTACCGTGCTTGGACATCCATACGACGTGCCAGCCAATCATCAGCACGGCCGACAGAAGTACGCCAGCATTGAATACCTCCTGCCCCGAGCCGCTTGCCATCCGGGAGATGAGGGAGGCGCCCATCGCCACGAGCAAAGCGCCGGTAATGCCGATGGCCATGCCTGCGATCACATACCGTCCGCGCCGCCCCACGCCACGTGTGGCGGCACATACGACGGAGACGATCAGGGCCGCTTCCATTACTTCACGAAACACCAGTAAGGCGACAGCCAGCATCACGTCACTTCACAATCAACCGGCCTTGGGCCGTGGCTTGATGGAAGTCCCCGAAGAAACCGTAGGAACCCGCACGCAACGGCCCAATGTAGACCGTGATGCTGCTGTTCGGCAGCACGATTTTCTCGCGATTGAAATCCGTGCTCTCGAACTCTTCCGGCGTCGCGTCCTCGTTCCGCACGATGAGCTTGAACTTGGTGCCTGCCGGCACCGTGAGCTCGGCGGGTTGATACGCGTGATCCTTGATGACGATCGTGTACTGCGGCATCAGGCCGCTGGCGCTGGCCGTGGCAGCGAGCAACGATGTCAGCGCCGCGGCGGCGGCCATGAATAACGATCGCACGGATGTACCTCTTAGCCGCTGGAGATGATAATGATTCGTATTCCCATTGTCAACGTCAAGGGATTGGCTCGAGCGGCTTCGAGCACGCCGGGTTTTCCGTCATGACAGTCTGCGGTGCTGTCTTGTCTCCGCCGATGGCGTGTGCCCATAGGCCCTGGCCCCGCTCGAGCCGTGGCTGTGGCATCGCACGACGATAGGTGCCGCGCTCATTGCCCGGAACCCGCTGTGCCGAGGCGCGAGCCTTCGCGGAGGGCGAACTTGCCGCGCTGCATCTGAAGCGGGCCAATCCCGGCGATTGGAGCACGCCCTCGCCAAGCTCGCGCGTGCGTGCAGAATCCACAGACGGACGCTCTCCTCTGAGACAGCCGCGCTCAACCCGAGTTGTGAACGCATCTTGCACGCGAGCGAACACCGCCGCTCAAGCGGGACGAGTCTCGGCTGCCCTTTCCTCTACGTCCTCTGGCGCAAACCGGGCGAACCGTAGCGCCAGTGTGGGAAGAACGAGCAGTGTGAGAGCGGTCGAGCTGAAGAGG
Organism: Steroidobacteraceae bacterium; assembly: GCA_035713045.1. Lineage (GTDB taxonomy): Bacteria > Pseudomonadota > Gammaproteobacteria > Steroidobacterales > Steroidobacteraceae > 13-2-20CM-66-19. The sequence goes on along the minus strand of DASTAC010000155.1, from coordinate 30,818 downwards.
CCCCCGAGGATCACCATCGCCATCGGTCCTTCGATCTCCTGACCCGGCACATGTGCCCGTAATGCCAATGGAAGGAGGCCGAGAGCGGTAACCGAGGCGGTCATGAGAATGGGCCCAAGGCGGTGCATCGCACCGAGCTCGGCCGTCTCTCGATTCCACGGCCGGCCCTCCTCCAGCACGAGCGTTCGGTAGTGCGATAGGAGCATGATCGCGTTTCGCAACGTGATACCAAACACCGTCACGAAACCGACCGCTGCACCCAACGACACCGGCAGTCTCGCGATCCATATTGCGGCGATACCACCGACGAGTGCGAACGGCAGGTTCACCGCGAGCAGTGACACCGTTCGCGCATCACGCAAAGCGATGACGAGCAGAGCGAGGATCGCAGCGAGCGCCAGACCGAAATCCAGCAACAGCTCGAGCCGCGCGTGGCTGGATGCGGTTGCGGTTCCTCCGACGCGAAGATAGTTTCCAGCTGCTAGCGCGACGTTCGCAAGGCGCCGCCGCGCCAAAGAGACGAACTGCCCGGCGCTGCCCGTGACGTTGGCGGTGACGATCTGCACGCGCTGGGCGCCGCGATGCAGGATGATGGACTGACCCGATCGCTCGCGGATGCGCGCCAGCGCCGCGAGGCGCACGACCAACCCCGAGGGGCTCACGAGCGGCACGTTACCGATGACCTCTGGATCGGAGCGTAGTGCGGGCGGTAGCACTACGACGATCGGGAAAGAGAGCCCGGCGGTATACACGCGGCCGACCGTGCGCCCGCTGTAGCTCGTCTGGATGGCACGCAGGACCTCAGCCGGGGTGAAGCCGTAACGCGTCAACGCCACCCGGTCCAGCCTGATAGACAGCTCGGGCGTGCCGGCAGGGGCCTCGATGCGCACTCCAGCGGCGCCCGGCACCTGCCGCAGCGCGGCCGCAACCCGCCGCGCGTCCCGGTTCAATGCGGCAAGGTGACGCCCGTATATCGTCACGACCACAGGAGCGGTGACGCCCGATAGGGTCTCATGAATGCGCTCGGTCAGAAACGTATTCGCCCACCAGCGCACGCCGGGCGCGCCCCTGACGGCAGCCAGGATCTTGCGCTCGGCCGCTGCACTATCGGCATTGCCGTCGGCCGAAAGGCCCACATCGATCTCCGCCTTGTTCGTGAGCGCATTGCCGTTCGAGAGATGCGCTCGGCCGACATGCATCACGACGTGGGCGACTTGCGGCAGCCGCTCCATGATGCCGATCGCCCGCTCCCCGACGCGTGTCGTGGCGGCGAGCGCTGTGCCGGGTGCCGTCTCGAAGTGCACGATCAGGTCGTTCTCATTGAACTGCGGCAGGAAGCTCGTGCGCAGTGCCGGCACGCTCGCCAAGCCGCCAATCAAAAGAGACACCACCGTGACGAATACCGCTCGAGGATGCCGATCGACGAAGGCGAGCATCCGGCTGTAGCTGCGCTTGGCTCTCGCGAGCACCGGTGGATCGGCCGGATCGAGTGGAGCACGAGCGAGCAGAATATACGCGAGCGCCGGCGTGACGGTCAGCGCCACCGCGAGCGAGGACAGAATCGCGAAGATATACGCGAGAGCCAGGGGACGGAACAGCCGTCCGGCCACGCCGCTCAGGTGCAATATGGGCAGGAAGATCAGCGCGACCGAGAAGGTCGCAAAGATCACCGCCTTGCGCACTTCCAGCGTCGCCGCCAGCATGACAGCCAGAGCGCCTCGCGGCTGCGCAAGCCCGCGGTTCTCACGCAGGCGCCGATGAATGTTCTCGACCCCCACGACCGCATCGTCCACCACCTCGCCGAGGGCGATCGCGAGTCCCCCCAGGGAGAGCGTATTCAGGCTGAACCCGAGCCAGGTGAGGATCAATGCGGCCGCAAGGAGGGAGAGCGGGATCGCGGCGAAGGAAATCACGGCCGTACGCCAATTGCGCAGCGCAAGGTACAGCACTACCAAGATGAGCACGCCGCCGATAGCGAGAGAATTTCCCATGTCATGAAGTGCGGCGTCGATGAAAGAAGCCGGCCGCAGGCCGTTCGGCTGGACAACGATGCCGTCACGCTTCATGAGTGGCGCGAGCGCCGCCAGCGCATGATCCAGTCCCCGAGTCACCGCGAGTGTATTGGCGCCGTACTGCGACCCGATGACGAGCACCAGACCCGGCTCAGTGCCCACCCGCGCGCTGCCGATCGGAGGTGGCGAGCCCTCGACCACGTGCGCGACCTCGCCTAGAGTGACACTGCGATGGTCGCGGCGCAGAAGCAGGCTCCCGGCCAGAGCAGCCGGCGTCGTGGCCTGCCCATGGCTCATCAGAAAGAGCTGCTGATTCGGGGTATCAATGACACCGGCGCCGCGAACCGCACTCGCCGCGCCCGCCGCCGCGGTGAGCTGATTGAGGCCGGTGTGCAGGGCGATCAGCCTGCCCGGATCGAATTGCACCTGCAGCTGCTCCGGCCGGGCGCCGAAGATCACCACTTTGGACACCCCCGGCACCGCGAGCAGCGCCGGACGGATGGTCCACCGGGCAATCTCCGTCAGCTGCATCCGCGAGAGCTTCGGTGCGGTCAAGCCGATCGTGAGCGCAACGCCCGTGGAGGATTGCAAAGGCGCGATCACCGGTGTCGCGCCCGGCGGCAGTGTCGGTGTCAGCGGCGCCAGCCGCTGAGATATCAGCTGTTGGTCGAGATAGACATCGGTGCTTCCGTGGAATACCGCGGTCACGACCGAGAGGCCCTCCATCGACTGAGACCGCAGCGTTGAGAGTCCGGGAATGCCGTTGACCGCGTCCTCGACCGGTGTCGTGACCAGCGCTTCGATCTGCCGCGGAGCCAGGCCCGCGGCATTGGTGGCGACGGTGATCGTGGGCTGCCCAAACTCGGGGAACACGTCGTAGGGAGCATCGATGACCGCCACCAAACCCAGCAGGGCCAGTCCGAGCGCCACGAACAGGACCACCCAGCGGAAGCGCAGACAGAACCCGACGATTGCGCGCATCAGCGGATCGCCTCAGTCATCGCGATCATCGCCGGCCTGGGCACCGCTCGCCGCGAGCGCTCGCGACTGCGTCGCCGCGGCGAAAACAAGCGCGGCCCCGTCAATGACGAGGCGGTCGCCAGGATGCAGCAGGGTCCGTGCTCCCTCCGGTACGAAGTATCCATCCTCAGTGACGAATGCACCGGGAATAGGCACAGGCACGAACGAGTCTGGTGCGCTCTCGCGCAAGGCAAAAGGCTCACCATGGCGCCACACCACCGCCGAGCGGGGCACGAGCACACCCGGTTTGCCGGTCGAGGCACTGAGCGTGACGCTGAGCGGAGTATCGAGCGGTGCCGACGCTCGAGAGGCCATCAGATAGAAGAAGCTCTCTCCAGCCACTCCAGCGGCGGCCCTCGGCGCTCGACTCACCAAGCGTAGCCGCACCCCCTTGCCGCTTGGCGTTGTGGCGGAAGCCTCCGCGGGCGGACTCGCCAGCGCCTGACCGAGCGGCAGACTCACCTCGACGAGCGCTTCGGTGCCATTCTCCAGTCGCGGCAGCGGTGCGCTCCCGGAAAGCGCGGCGGCGCCGAGTTTCGCGCCCCATTCCGCGAGCATTTTCGTCCGCAATTGCGCCTGCCGCGCGGCGGCCGTGGCGCGGTCGGCCTCGGCGACCGCGAGAGTCGACTGTGCCCTCTGCAGCGCCGCCTCTGAGATGTTGTGCTGAGCACGATACAGGTGAACGGCGCGACGGGCCTCGCTGCGCGCAAGCGTCGCCCTGGCGCTCGCCGCAGCTGCTGCGCTGCGCGCGGCCACCACGTCGGCCGCCACGGTCACAAGCGGTCCGGGATCGAGAACGAATCCGTAGGCGGAAACCCGGGGTGACGCTTCGCGGCGCTTCAGGCGTGCCACGCGGATCCGCCCGGCCGATATCGCCTTGGCATCGAGCGTGACGGGAGCGAGCCCGCCAGCCGCCGCGAAGTTGGCCCCGATTGCCACACCCAGGGCCGCGACGAGGAAATGAAAGACTCTTTTGGGCATCAACGACTCTCCGCCGGCACGAGGAACGGGTGGTAGAGCGCCGCCTCGAGCCTCCCAAGGGCATCTCGCTCGTGAACCGAGGCCGCGAGCGCTCCCTGCTCGGCTTGCACGAGCGCTTCCTCGGCCCCGAGGAGGCGCAGCCGACCGATCTGACCCGCGACGAACGCGACCCGGCGTCGCTCTCGCATCTCGGCCGCCGACACACGCACGCGTTGCGCGGTGGCGATCTCCGCCGCGCTCGCCCGCCAGTCGGCTTGCGCCCGCTCAATCTGCCCGAGAGCGTGCGCCTGCACCGCCAGAAATCGCTCCGCGGCGACACGCCGCGCCGCGCGGGCCTGCGCAATCGGGCCCTGGTTCTGATTGAGAATTGGCAGAGGGAGCGACATCGCCAGGATGAACTTGTTGTCGCCCTGATCGTAGTGGTAGCCCGGTCCGATATTGATCGAGGGGTATTGTCGTGCGATCGCGAGCCTGAGGCCGGCTTCCGCCGCACGGTAGCGCGCGAGCGCAGCGAGGATGTCGGGCCGTTCGGTCAAGGCCGCATGGACGAGCGGAGCGAGCCGGCCGAGCGGGCGCGGATGGGAAATCCCCGCCATATCCAGGTGAACGCCGCGCAATGATCTCACCGGCAAACCGAGTGCGGTGGCCAGAGCGGCACGGGCCAGCCGGAGACCGCGCTCGTCCGCGGCAAGCCCCAGCTGCGCCTGTTCCTGCGCCAGCGTCGCGCTGTTGAGCATCGCCGCAGAGTTCATCCCGGCGCGGTAGCGTTGCGCAACCGCGCCCTGGTAGTGACTCGCCAGAGCGAGTCCCTGCTGCGCGAGCGAGGCAGCTCGCTCCGCCGACCAGAGCGTGAGAAGCGCGGTGCGCACTGTGCCGCGCAACTGCCACGCGGTGACCGCAATCGCCTCTCGCGCCGCATCGGCCTGAGCCCGCGCCTGCGCCTTGAGGGCGGGCCGTTCGCCGAGAGATTGAATCAGGAAGCTGACGACCGGCCCGACCTTCCAGGGCGACGGAACGGTCGTCGTCGCGTTGTAGCTCGGTAGAAACGCGACCGTGGGATTGGGCAGCTCTGCGGCCGTGATCTCTCCCGCCTTGGCCTCGCCCAACTGCGCCATCGCGAGTGGCATGTCCGGCCGCTCGTAGGTAGCCACGAGGGTCAGTGTCTCGAGGTTCCATCGCGGCGGCCCGGCACGATGCTCCTGCGCCGCAATGAAGCGCAGGAGGCGCGGATCGGACAGGCTTCGTCCCGCAAGCTCGCGCGCCGTGGTCTCGGGATGGATCGGATGCGCCCGGTACGTGGCGCAGCTGGCCAGCGGCAGAATCAGCAGGACGAGCAGGCGCCTCGGGGCCCGGAGTGAGAATTCCCTCATGCGTCACGGAGCCTACCCGGGCGCAGGTGACGCGGTGCTGACGGTCAGATTACGATTTCGTAAGCTCGCCTGATACGGCCGCGATCGATGTCGGCAGAATGAGTCGCACCTGGGTGCCCTCTCCGATCCGGCTCTCGATCTCGACCTGTCCGCCGTGGCGGCTCACGATGCTTTTGACCACGGCCAATCCCAGCCCAGCGTTTTGCTGCGAGCCGGGACGTGATTGCTCGATGCGGTAGAAACGCTCGAAGACATGGGGCAGGTGCTGTGGCGCAATCCCGCACCCGCTATCCGCCACGGTAATCACGATGCCCTGCCCGTTCGCACTTGCGGAAAGCTCGACCGCGCCGCCCGCCGGTGTATGTGCGAGGGCGTTGGAGATCAGATTGCCGATCGCCTGCTGGAGAAGAGTTCGGTCAAGCTCCGCACGCAACCCCGGCACGCTCGCGACGCGAAGACGTACACCGCCTTCGCCAGCAGCCGCCTCATAGAACGCCCCGACCGTGGCCAGCTCCTCGCCCACGTCGAGCGGCTCGCGCTGCAGCGCGTCAGCGGCGGTATCCGAGCGCGCGAGGAAGAGCAGCGTTCGAATCAACCGCGCAATGCGTGTGCATTCCTCGAAGCAGGAGCCGAGGACATCGCGGTACTCGTCCGCCGAGCGCATCTTACCGAGCGCCACCTCGATTTCGCCGCGCAGGTTATTGATCGGAGTTCGCAGCTCGTGTGCCACGTCATCCGAGAATTGTGAAATGTGGGCGAAGGATTGCTCGAGCCGATCGAGCATGCTGTTGAACGTCTCGGCCAAGCCACGAAGCTCCCGCGGCAGGCCGTCCGTCGATATTCGCTCGTGAAGCGTGGTCGCGCGGATACGCTCGGCGGTTCGGCTGATCCCTTCGATCGGGCGCATCCCGCCCTGGGCGATGAGAAAGCCGACGATCGCGCACAGCACCAGCGACACGCCAAGCACCACCCAAAGCCGCTCGCGGTAGCGCGCCAGGAGAAATTCGTCATGCGCCCGATCCAGCGCAATCTCCAGAAATCGTGGTTTGGCACCGGCAATAGGCGCAACGAGCGTCAGAAAGGGCTCGCCCTGGCGCGAGAGGACTTGTCGGCTCGCTCCCCCGGTAGCCGCGACCGCCGCGAGATCCGCCCTCGTGGGTGCGGGCAGCTGCTTCGACAAGCCTGGAGTCGCGATCAACACTCGCCCGCTCGAATCCAAGACACGGACGTAGATGTCCGGCCGATGTCCTCGTACCCGGAGCGCTTCAAGAGGAGACGAAGCGCCATGCTGACCGCTCGAGGAACCCAGCAGAAGGGTCGCGTTCTCGAGATTATCCTTGAGATCGTGCAGGTCCTCCCGATACATACCATTGACCAGCACCCAGTAGAGCAATCCGGTCGCAACGATGATCAGCGCGAACGCGGATAGCACATACCAAACGGTCATGCGCACGGCGATCGACGGGGGCCGCCGAGAGGTGCATCGGCCGGCGGCCCCGCGCTCAGGGGCGTTGTTCGAGGACATATCCAACGCCGCGCACCGTATGAATGAGCTTTGCTGCGAACGGATCGTCCACCTTCGACCGGAGCCGTCGCATGTGGACTTCGACGACGTTCGAGTCGCTCTCGAAATTGATGTCCCAGACCTGCTCGGCGATCAGCGTCCGTGAGAGCACCTCGCCGCTGCGCTGCAGGAGCAATGACAGCAGCTGGAATTCCTTCGGCGTCAGATCGAGCGCCTGACCGGAGCGGCGTGCCCGGTGACGCCCAAGGTCAAGCTCGAGATCTGCCATCCGCAATACCGTCGAGTGCCTGGCCGGCCCACGGCGCAGAAGCGAGCGCATGCGCGCCAGAAGCTCCGAGAAGGCAAAAGGCTTCACGAGATAATCGTCCGCCCCGAGTTCCAGCCCCTTCACCCGGTCGCGGACGGCATCACGGGCCGTGAGGAACAGCACGGGCGTCTCGATTCCCCGGCGCCGCAAATCCGCCACCACGCTCCATCCGTCGCGCCCCGGCAGCAGCACATCGAGTATGATCAAATCGTACGGCTGCGTTTCGGCGAAGTGACTCCCGTCCTCCCCGCTCTCTGCGACATCCGCGATGAACCCATGCTCTTCCAGCCCACGCTTGAGATACATGGCGGTCTTACGCTCATCCTCAACTACCAGGACTTTCATCGGGGCAACAGGTACCGGCTAAAGCGCAGGCGGGGTACGCGCATTCTACTGTGTCCGCTCAGCCGCGGTCACTGCAGCCGCAGCGCTGGGCGTAGCGGACAGTCTCTACAGGGACGTCGGCTGCTTTCACCAGCGTCCCGGGACGTGCCGAGCATATTGCCTCCGTAACCCAGTACGGCCTGAAGTTGCGCCATGCGGACTTGCCGGCGCGAGGCGATCTGCGCTCATCGCTGTGTGTCCCCGAGAGGAGCCTCATCCTCTTGATTCGCGAGCTTCCCGTGCTTCAGCGCATGCTCCTTCAGCATGACGAAGAGGATCGGTACCAGAATCATCACGGCGATCGTCGCTGTCACCATGCCGCCGACGATCGGTGCGGCGATCGGCTTCATCACGTCCGAGCCGATCCCCGTCTCCCAGAGAATGGGCGCAAGGCTGCCAATGACGGCACAGACGGTCATGAGCACGGGGCGCAACCGCAGCACGGCCCCATCTATCGTGGCGGCCGCGAGCTCCTCACGCGTCAGGGCATGGTGCGATTTCAGGCGCGCATCGAGTGCGCCGCGCAGGTACACGACCATGACCACCGCAGTCTCCACGGCGATGCCAAAGAGAGCGATATAGCCGACGGCCACCGCGACGCTGAATTCGTAGCCGAGCAGCCATTGCAGCACCAGCCCTCCGACGAGCGCGAAGAAGGCAGGGAAAAACAGCAGGGCCGCCTCGGCCACGGAGTGGAAGAGGAGATACAGGAGCAGCAAGATCACCACAAAGACGATCGGCAGGATGAGCTCGAGGCGCTGTTTCGCCTGCACCTCGAACTGGTACTGGCCGGACCACTTATAGGTGTACCCAGGGGGCAGAGTGAGCCTCTCGTGAAGGATCCGATTGGCACGCGCCACGAAGCCGCCGTAGTTCGAGGTGCCGAGGTTCAGATACACATACCCGGTGAGCTGCCCCCCTTCATCGCGGATCATGGAAGGTCCGCGGGAGAACGTGATCGTCGCCACCTCGCCGAGCGGGATCTGGGCTCCGGTGGGGGTGGCGATCACGACGCGCTCGAGCTGCGGGATGTCGTTGCGGAAATCGTGAGCGTAGCGCACGTCGATCGGATAACGCTCACGGCCCTGAACCGTCTCGGTGATGTCCTCACCACCGATCCCCGACGCGATGGCGCTTTGAACATCCCCTACGGTGAGGCCGTAGCGGGCCGCCTCGAGTCGGTGGACCGCGATGTTGATGTAGAGGCCCTGCGCGACACGCTCGGCGAACACCGAATCAACATCGGACAGGCGGGAGAGTAGATCGCTGATGCGCCCGCCCACCCGGGCGATCCCCGCGAGAGTCGGCCCCTGGATCTTCACGCCCACGGGCGTCTTGATGCCTGTGAGTTCCATATCGAGACGGCCCGCGACCGGCATGGTCCAGGTGTTGGTGAGCCCCGGAAATTGCAGCTTCCCATCCATCTGCTGGATCAACTTCTCGTAGGTCATCCCGTTCGGCCATTGCGTGCGGGGCTTGAGCATGATGGTGGTATCGAACATGTCGAGCGGGGCGTTATCGGTCGCGCTATCGGAGCGGCCCGCGGTTCCGAAGACGGACTTGACCTCCGGGAATGAGCGGATGATGCGGTCCTGTTCCCGCAGGAGCTGAGTGACCTGCGTGATCGAGATGCCGGGCAGCGCGGTGGGCATATAGAGCACCGAACCTTCGTAGAGTGCCGGCATGAACTGGCTGCCGATGCGCTCGGCGAGTGGCACCGTCAATGCAAGGACTAGGAGTGCCACAGCGAGCGCCGTCCGGCGATAGCTCAGGCAGAGCTTGAGCACCGGCAGATACAGCGCGCGGGTAAGGCGGGAGATGGGATTGCGCGACTCGGGCCGCAGTCGGCCGCGGATGAAGAGCGGCATGAGGATCGGCACCAAGGTGATCGCGAGAATCGACGAGCACGCGATGGCCAGCGTCTTCGTCCAGGCGAGCGGGCTAAACAGCCGCCCCTCCGGCCCCTCGAGCAGGAAGACCGGCAGGAACGAGACGATAATGATGATCAGGGAGAAGAAAAGCGCTGGGGCCACCTGCTCGGCGGCGCCGAGCAGAAGCGCGCGGCGGTGCTGCGGCGATGAGACCTCAGGCGCAGTGCCACCCTCCCCCACCGCCGCTCCCGCGGCCCCTCCGGGGGAGCCATTGGCCGGCATCCCCTCACCGCCCGCGTCCCCTTCGGCGAGCCGTCGGTAGCCGTTTTCGACCATGACCATGGCGGCATCGACCAGCACCCCGATCGCGAGCGCCAAACCGCCGAGGGACATGATGTTGCTCGAGACGTGCAGGAAGTACATCGGGATGAACGAGGCGATGACCGCGATCGGGATGGAGAGAATCGGGATCAGCGCCGAGCGGAAATGCCACAGGAACAGCACGATCACGAGGCTCACCACCAGCGCCTCTTCGATCAGATCGCGCTCGAGGGTGTGGACCGAAGCCTCGATGAGACCCGAGCGGTCGTAGGCGCTGCGGATCGTGACGCCGGGCGGAAGCGACGGGGAAATCGCGGCAAGCTTCGCCTTCACCGCCTGGATGACCTTGAGGGCGTTCTCGCCATAGCGCATCACGACAATGCCGCCGACGGTCTCGCCCTCACCCTGCCAATCGGCAATGCCGCGCCGAGGCGCGGGACCGAAATTCACCGTGCCGAGATCCTTGACCAGCACCGGCGTGCCGTTCTTGACGGCTACCGGGATGTCGGCGAGATCTTTCAGTGAATGAATGTACCCGAGACCGCGCACCATGTACTCGGCGCCCGAGAGCTCGAGCACCCCACCGCCGACCTCGTTGGTGCTCGCGCGGATGCGCTCGATCACCTTCGAGAGCGGGATGTCGTAGGCACGCAGCTTGTCCGGGTCCAGATTCACCTGGTACTGGCGCACGAAGCCGCCGATCGAGGCGACCTCCGCGACCCCCGGCACGGTCTCGAGCTGATAGCGCAGATACCAGTCCTGAAGGGTGCGCAGGTCGGCCAGGCTGTAGCGATGGGTGTGGTCGACAAGGGCATATTCGTAGACCCATCCGGCGGCCGTCGCATCCGGTCCCATCTCGGGGTGAACCCCCGGCGGGAGGCGGCCCTCGATCTGCTGCAGGTACTCGAGCACGCGCGAGCGCGCCCAGTAGAGGTTGGTTCCGTCCTTGAACACGACGAACACGTATGAGTCGCCGAACATCGTCTGGGCACGCACGGCCTTCACCCGTGGCGCGGCGAGCAGCGTCGTGACAATGGGATAGGTCACGTGATCTTCGATGAGATTCGGGGGCTGGCCCGCCCAGCGGGTGTGGATGACGACCTCGACGTCGGAGATGTCCGGCAACGCATCGATCGGGATATGCCTCATCGACCAGAGGCCCGCAGCAATCGCGAGGAGGGTCCCGGTGAAGACGAGGAAGCGGTTCGCCGCGCACCAGCGCAGGATTCGGGCGATCATCTACGGGCTCCCCGCCACATCGACCGAAAGCTGGTGGGCGGCCAAGACCCGCCCCTCCTTTCGGGCAACGACAGCGACTTGCCACGTGCCGCCTCCCGTCAAGGTCACCGCGCCCCGGTACGCGCCGTTCCCGGCCGGCGTCAGTTGCACCGAAACCCGCTTGCCCGCCATTCCCATGGCCGGCATCGCAGGCAGCACGAAGGTCGCACTCACCTGCGCACCGTTGACCGGCGCGCCTTTGAGGCCCGTGACTGTCACGAGGATCAGATTGCGCCCGACGCGTGGGGGGCTCGGTTGCAGGGAGACGGCAAGACGCGCTTGCGGAGCACCTGCGGCACGAGGCGCCGCGGGCGGCACGGCGAAGGCGGACAACGCCGCCTGCAGCTGACTTTGGGAATCGATGAGGAAGTTCGCCGAGGTGACGATGCGCTCGCCTGGCTTCAGACCCTCGAGTACGATGTACTCATCGCCGACCTCGGCGCCGAGCCGCACATCGCGCGGCTCGAGATACCCGTCGCCTCGGTCCACGAATACGATCTGCCGCGTGCCCGTCTGAAGGACCCCGGAAGCCGGAATCACGACCCGCTCGCCCATTGGGGCCTCGAGCGAGACATTGACGAACATGCCCGGCACCAGCTTCAGGGTGGGGTTCGCAAATCGCAGCCGTACCCGCGCCGTGCGCGTCGAGGGATCGATCTCGGGGTAGATGAAATCCACCCGGCCGGTGAAGCGCCGCCCAGGGTACGTGTCGACCGTAAGATGTGCCCGGTCGCCGACCTTGAGCCGCCCGAGATCGTTCTGGAATACGTGGGCAAACACCCAGATTGTCGAGAGATCCGCCACCGTGTAGAGGCGTGTTCCGGGCTCGGCGTACGCATTGGGCAGCGCTTCGCGCTGGGTGACGTAGCCGGTCACCGGAGAGTCGATGACCAGATCCTGCCTGACTCGCCCCGTCGCTCGCAGTCGCGCAATTTCCCGATGCGGGATACCCCAAAGCGCAAGCCGCTCCGCCGCGGCGTCAACCAGGGAGGCCGCATCGCGCGCCACGGCCGGATCGGGGCTGCGTGCGAGCCGCCGTTGACTCTCCCTTGCCAGCAGATACTCCCGCTCGGTGGACAGGAGCTCGGGACTGTAGATGGTGAATAACGGCTGTCCCCTGCGCACGTACTGGTACGTCGAGTCAACGAACACCTTCTGGATGTAGCCCGCGAAGCGCACCTGCACGTAAGCGAGCCCTCGTTCGTCGACCGCCACACTGCCCGTCGTGCGGATGACGTCGCTGACGAACTTGCGCCGGACCTTGCCGATCCTGACCCCGATGCGCTGCAACTGTTGCGAGGAGATGGGCACCGGCGCGAGCGGCGATTCTTGCGAAGGCCCACCGCTCCCGCCCCCTACCTTCGCCTGAGGCGCCGAAGCCGCGGTCGCCGCCGCCGGGGCGATCCTCGACACCGCCGCCGAATGCGAGCGCCACCAGAGGACCCCCGCGCCGCCGAGGAGCAGCAGATTGACGGCGAGCGCCGTGAAAAATCCGATACGGTAATTCGGCTTCATGGCGAGGTCCCCGTCTCGTTCGGTCTCGCAAGTCCGCTCCCGCTCAGTCGCTCGAGCTCGGCCCACCGATCGAAATACTCCGATTGCGCCCGGGCGAGTCCGAGCGCGGTATCGAGCTGGCGCTGCTCGGCAGTCAGCACCTCGAGAAAGCTGACCCGACCGCTCCCGTATTCGCTCAAGGCCACAGCGAGCGCATCGCGCGCCAGGGGCGCGAGGTCGTCTCGATAGAGCGCGAGCGACTTCGCCGCCTCACGCGTTGAGGCATAGGCGGCCGAGAGATCGGCGAGAAGCGTTGCGCGCTCGCTCTCGAGATCGTATTCCGCCCGCCGCGCCTGCGCATGAGCGGCGTCAACCTCGGCGCTGTATTTCCCCTGATCGAGCGGTACCGTGAATGACAGTCCCACCATCGGCCGCATGGCGGGGTCCGACCACATGCTGTTGTAGCCGGCGCTGACTTGAAATTGGGGGTAGCGTTGCTTGCCGGCAAGCCGCTCTTTCGCCTGTGCGGCTTGCGCTTCGGCTTCGAGCGCCTTCAGCTGCGGGTGGGTCAGTGCTCGCTGCAGGAGCGCCGCCTCGGACGGTAGCCGCGCCGGCACCGGTAGGGCCGCCGGCAGGGGAATCGACGCGGTGGGCGGCCGATCGAGCAGTGCGTTCATGCGCGCTGCGACGACCGCGACCTTGCGCCGCCACTCGAGTTGCTGCTGCGCGAGCATCGTGCGCTCGACATCCGCTTGCAGCACATCGGATTGCGGCGCCTTGCCCGTTGCATAGCGCACCGAGGCGATGCGCCGTAGCTGGCCGATGACGGACTGGTTGGAGGCGTTGATGAGGAGCGCGCGGTGAACGAATACCCAGTCCGCGAAGAGGCCTCGAGCCGTCGCCGCGAGCCGCAGCCGCAGCGCCCGCAGGTCATGACGCGCCACTTCCGCATCCGCTCGGGCGATCTGCTTGCGCACCTTCAGCGTACCCCACCAGGGCAAGGCCTGACTCACCTCGATGTCCTCGCCCGTTCCCATGGCGCTGCCGAAGGTGCGCGGTGCCGCCGATACGCTCAGCATCGGATCCGGTAGCGCGCCTGCCGGGCGGATGCCGGAGACGGCCGCGACCAGCGCCTGCCGCATGGCCCGTAGACTTGCGTTTCGAGCAAGCACCGCGGCGGTGAACGAATGAGCCGTCAGCGGTGCCGGAAGCGCCGCATCACGGTCCCGGTGCGCGAGATCCGCGGCATGGGTTGCGCTTACGGCGATGAACAGCGCCAGGCCGATCAAGCCGGCGAGACTTTTCGAGTATTGACGCACAAACACTCCATTAGCAGATCCCAAACGATGACGCGCCCGTCACGCGCCTGGCGTGCGAGCACCGATCCGCAATGTGGAGTGTCAGATTCTCAGACGAGAGGTCGAAAGATAGATCTCGCGCCCCGCCGAGGGCACGATGGCGGTGCGCGGGGGCCCCTGCGGCGGCGGTCTTCGATGCGCCGCCACAAAAGAGGTAGCAGTCCCTGCCGGCGCGGACGGAGCCACGGCATGCGCATTCCGGACTTCGATCCCGGCGACTCGAGCCGCCGGTCCGGCGGCCACCCACCCACAGGCGCCGGTCATCCCGCACGAGACTCCGCAGGACAACGACGCGCCGCCACAGGGCATCGGCGCACGATGACCCGTCATGGGACAGTGCATCGGTACCGGAGTCGGGGACAGCATCATGGGACACGCCCAGACCTGCTGGCCGTAGCCGAGGGCCACCACTGCCAGCAGCAGGAGCGTGAGGGAATGCGAATGAAATCGCCGAGCAATCATGACCTTGCCATGCTAACGCTTCGCTGACTGAAACGCCACCGGGTCCCTGAGAGCGCCGCGGCGCGCGTGGGGGCTCGCCATCCTCCGAAAGGGATCGGCGGCCCTCCGTATCCGCCGTCGACTGACCCAAGGCACCCGCCCCAACGCCCGGCGGCGAAGGGGCGAGCTCAACGCCAATCCTGGGCTCGGCGGGAAATTCGATGTCACGATTTGATCTTGCTCAAACGCATTGCCGCCCGCGAGCCGATACTTCTTGCTTCACTGACGGATAAGGCACCCGTCCGCTGTTTCGTACCCGGAAGAAGCGAAAAGGCCAAATGCCGCAGTACCAGTTCCAGGTCGTCTACTTCGAAGCGACGCGGCGGTGCAATCTTCGCTGCCCGATGTGCATGACCGGCAGCAATGAGCCGAAAAGGCTGCGACAGAACGTTCGAAAGGAATTGAGCCTCGAGCAAATCCGGGACCGGATCATGATTCCCGCCCGCCGTCTTGGGGTCCACACGATGGCATGGAGCGGGGGCGAGTTTTTGGTACGCAAAGATGCCCTGGATCTGCTGCGCCTGACCGTGGAGCTGGGCTATCGGTGCTCCGTCTTGAGCAACTGCAAGAAGCTCACCCGGGAGCGTTTGGAGCGGATCCGGGACGTGACACGAGGGCGGGCGCGGATCGTGGTGGGTCTCAACGCCATCGATGAGGAAAACCGCGAGACCCGGGACACCGAGTCGGATCGGACGTTGCAGGTACTCGAGGATTGCGCGGAGCTGGGACTCGGCCAGCACGTGGTGATCACGATCGGCAAATACAATACGAACAGCTTCGAAAAGACCGTCGCCTTCTGCGTGAAGCGCGGCATCGCCTACAATCGCTCGCCGCTGGTTCCGCGGGGGTCAGGATCGCAAGGCTTTGGTCAGATGTCGTTCGACAGGGACGACCTGGAACGGTGCTTTCATCCGACGCTGCGCCGCAATCCTCACGGCTATGTGAGCTATACGCCGTATTTCCTGTCGCCCGAGCTGCACGCGAAGGTATCCGGAGGACTTCGCAACAATACCGTCCCACGAAACCCCTCCATCGGGTGCTGGGTCGGGAGCTGGCTCACCCTCAACGCGGAAGGGGATGTTTCTTTCTGCCCCGTGCTGCTCGATGCGCTGAATGCGGGAAATGTCCTGGAAACGCCCATTGATGAGCTGGTTCACTCCAGCGCGCTCTTCGCTGAGATAACCGACCGCGCCCGGCTCAAGGGCCGCTGTGGCCGCTGCCGCTATCAGTACACCTGCGGCGGGTGTCGCGCCATGGCGCTCTACCATACCGGGGACTACATGGGCGAGGACCCCACCTGTTTCTTTGATCCTGTGGATCGTTCCACGGTAAGCGAGCATGAAGCGGAAACCAACCACAACTTCATCAAATACCTTTTGATGGCGCGGGCGGCCGGAGCTTACCAGCCGCCGGATGACCGACGGATCGGAGGATCGCGGTTGCCAGCGCAATCGGGCATATACTCACGTTCCGCACCACGCGAACCCCATTCACCGGAAGCTCCCATCGGGGACCAGGCGGACAGGATGTCCCCGCGTACACCAGGCTGGCGAGAGATCTCGAGTTCGCCTGTGCAGTCGATTCCTGAGGCGGAACGTCGCTGATGCTGAACGTCACGACCCTCACCGGACTCATCGAGTCCAATCGCACCTTTGCCCGCTCCATCACTTACCTCGAAGGCGAGCACGAGACCCGCACCGTCGGCTTCGACGAGCTGTACGAGCGGGCGCTCGGCATCCTGCATCACCTGCAGCGTCTCGGGGCGCGCCCGGGCGAGAAGCTGATCCTGTTTCTCGGCGACAACGAGCAGTTCATCGACGCGTTCTGGGCGGCGGTGCTCGGGGGCATCGTCCCGGTACCGGTGGCGCTCGGCATCAGCGACGAGCATCGCCATAAGCTCCTGCGGATCGCCCGGCGGCTCGGCGATCCCTTCATCTACACCGAGCGCCGTTCGCTCGATCGTGTCGCGGCCTTCGCCGAGCAGGCCGGGGAAACCGAGACGATGCGGCGGCTGCGCGCGCGAGCCTTCCTGGTCGATGATCTCGATGACATCTCGCGGGCCGGCAAGGTGCATCAAGCTCGTGCGCAGGACATCGCCTTCATCCAGTTCTCCTCGGGCTCGACCAGCGAGCCCAAGGGCGTGGTGCTCACTCACGGCAACATCATTGCCAATGCGCGTGGCGCGACCGAAGTCGCCGGCTTCAACGAGAACGACGTCAGTCTCTCGTGGATGCCCCTCACCCACGACATGGGGCTCATCGGCTTCCACCTCTTCATGTTCGTCAACCGGGTGCACGCGCACCTCATGGCGACCGACCTCTTCATCCGCCGGCCGCTGCTGTGGCTTCAGTTCGCCAGCCGCATCCGCGCGAGCATCCTCTGCTCGCCGAATTTCGGCTACAAGCACTACCTGAAGGTGCTCGGCGAGCGACCCATCGAGGGGCTGGACCTGTCCGCCGTGAGGCTGATCTTCAACGGAGCCGAGCCCATTTCGGTCGGCCTCTGCGAGCAGTTCCTCGACCGCCTGGCTCCGGCGGGCCTGGCGCGCAACGCCATGTACCCGGTATACGGCCTGGCGGAAGCCTCGCTCGCAGTGAGCTTTCCGCCCCCTGGCTCGCCGATGCGTACCATTGCGCTCAACCGCCATCAACTGGGCGTGGGCGCCGCGGCGCAGCTCGTGCGGGCGGGTGCCCGCGAGGCCGTGCAGCTGGTGTCGGAAGGCAAGGCGATCCCCTTCTGTCAGCTGCGCATCGCGGACGATGACGACCGGCCGCTCCCCGAGGGACGCATCGGTCACCTGCACGTGCGCGGCGATAACGTCGCTCGCGGCTATCATGAGGACCCCGAGGCCAACGCCGCGACCTTCACGGCCGACGGCTGGCTGCGCACGGGCGATCTTGCGCTGGTGCACGGCGGCGATCTTTATGTCTCGGGCCGTGCGAAGGAGATCATCTTCGTCAATGGCCAGAACTACTATCCGCACGATCTGGAGTCGATCGCGCAGCGCGTCGAGGGACTCGAGCTCGGCAAGGTAGTGGCCGCCGGGGTGCGCCCTGGCGGATCGGATGTCGAGCAGCTGATGCTGTTCGTGCTGCACCGCGGCTCGATGGAAGACTTCCTGCCCGTCGCCTCCGCCGCGGCGCGTCTGATCAACGAGCAGACCGGGCTCGAGGTTGCCGCAGTGGTCCCGGTCAAGCGCATACCCAAGACCACGAGCGGCAAGATTCAACGGCACCTGCTCGAGCAGAGCTTCGCGGACGGGGAGTTCGATGGCGAGCTCGAGGAGCTCGCCGCATTGCGCGAGGCGAGGCGCGGGCCCGAGTCGGCTGCGCGCAGCGAGATCGAGGAGAGGCTGAAGACGATCTGCGATGCGGCGCTCGGCGGCAAGCGCATCGACCTGAACGACAACCTGTTCGAGCTCGGGACGAGCTCGCTGAAGCTGATCGAGATCCATGAGCAGATCGACCGGGAATATCCCGGCAAGATCGACCTGACCGAGTTCTTCGACTTCCCGACCATCGCCGAGCTCGCCCGCCACCTCCAGAGCAAGACTGCCGCGGCCTGAAGCAGGAGGCTGCGGCCGGGGACAGGTGGTGTGGGCTCTTCCTTTGGATCTCGACCTGAGCGGTGCACCTGCACGTGGAATTCAGCTCCATTGTGCCGCGGCCTGGGTCCTGATTTCAGGTCGGGGGGTCGCCCTTCAATCGGCGGCTGGCACCTGGAGCGCCGGATGAATCCCCGCAGTCATCCGGCCAGCCATGGGGGCGAGCAATGGTTACGCCAAAGAAGGCCGCGGACCCCTTCATCGCGGGGTTCATGCCGAGATCCCTCGCGGCCTCGAGAAGCTCATCATCCGTGGCCTCGATCAACTCCAGTTCCAGGGCGATGAGGAGCCGCTCGAAGCGCTCGGCATTGTCAGCTTTCATGACCGCCCCACCGGAGTCCCTCCCTCAGTAAGGCCCGCCGCATCCGCTTGCGTGTCGAATCGTATTCAGTCTTGGACATGTCGTATTTCGCTCGTATCTGCTCCGGTGCCCAGCCTTCGAACAGCCCCTCAATGACTTGCAGCACGCGCAGGTCATCGGCGAACAGCCGATCCATCTCGGCGAGCTCCTGCATCGCGATGAGGCTCCGTTCCGGGTCCGGCCCCGGATCGCTCACCTCACCTGCCGGGTCATCGTCCAGATCGAGCTCGGTGCGCATCCGGAGCAGCCGGGAGGCACCCCCGCGCGCCCGCCGGCAGTGATCCGCCTTGATGCTGCGCATCACGCCCGCCAGGAATGCCACGAGCGGAACGCCTTCGGGACACTTTCTCGAGCCCTCGAGTAGGCGGGTGAAGGCTTCCTGAAGCAGATCCGACCAGTCGACCGTCGGAGGAAGTCCACGCGCGTGCAGGCGCGCAATGGCCTTGAGTCGCAAGAGGTCCATCTCGCTGACGAGCTTCAGCGCAAGTGCCTGGGCCGCCGGGGTTTTGTGCATGTCCTGCGCTGCCAGGGTGATGCGCCTGAGGTTCCAGGGAATACTGATCATCACTGCTGTATGCGCACCTCAGGAGCGGGCGCGGACAAGCCCGGAGAAGAAATTCCCGCGAGTGTCCGCATCGCCCCTGAGGCGCGCCACACGTACAGGGGTTCGGTCGCCGGCGCCGGACACCGCTGAGCTCTCCTTGGGAGGGTCCATGGACAGAGAGGTAGCGCTGGCCATCGTACGGCAAGCGTACGCCAAGCAGATCTTGGCGGAAGCAGGTGTTACTGACCGGAGGATCGGCATTGCGTTCGCGCAGGTCCGTCGCGGAGAGTCCCATGGCAGAGGCCCGTGGTCCGGGCGACTCCGATGGCCCTCGCGGCGGGGTGATCCGGGTTTGATCGCGATCAAATTCGGCCCCGGCGACTGGCGCTACAGTCCCGCTATGGCAAGGGTTGTCGTCCCGCGACTGCTGGTGCTGGCCGCCGCGATTGCGCGAGCTGTAGCCGCGGCATTGGACGTGGCCTCGCGTCCGCCGGCTGCGGCGTGCTGAACACCCCTCCTCCGGGGCGAGATCCGATGGGCGGCATCCAACTCAGCTACAGCACGTTCGGACTCACCGATCTGGACTTTCTGACCGCCATAGAAGCGGTCGACGAGGCACGCTACGCCGGCGTGGAGATCGCTTTTCACCGGCGCCAGTTCAATCCTTTCGAGATCGGCGATGACGAGCTGGCCACCGTCAGCAAGCGGCTGCAGGCCCTGCGTGTCAAGCCTGCATGCATCGCGACTGCCTCGCATTTCTTCACGCCGTCCCGGCCACACGAGCCGTCGCTGATATCGCTGGACCTCGCGGGAAGAAAGCGTCGCATCGAGCTCATCAAGCGGGGCATTCGTTGCGCGCGCGCGCTGGGAGTTTCGCTGGTCACCTTCGGCAGCGGCTTCGTCCGCGACGAGCACGTCGCCAACCCGGCGGTGAAGCCCCGCGAGCTGCTGATCGAGAGCATCCGGGAGTGCCTGGGCGAGATCCGCGACGACGAAGACATCAGCCTGCTGATCGAGCCGGAGCCCGGCATGCTCATCGAGACGATCGACCAAGGCCTGTCGCTGATCGAGGATGTCGGGTCACCTCGCTTCCGTCTGCACGTCGATATCTGCCATGCGTATTGCTCGGAGAGGAACTACGTGGCGGCGCTGGCGGCGGCAGCGCCTCTCACCCGCTACCTGCACGTCTCGGACGCGCGCGCGGGCTACAACCTGAAGATCGTGGCAGATGCCGAAGATCTGACCTTCGATCTGGATTTCGCGGCGAAGCTGGTCTATTTCCCGGACACCGCCGATTTTCTGCTCGTGGATCGCGACCATCCCCTCTATTTCCGCGACGCGGCGCCGAATCGCGCCCGGCGGGGGCGCATCGATGCCTTGCTCGGGAGGGCTGGCGTGCAACGGGCGCCGCGCGAGGTGGAATACGCGATGCTGTATGCCGGCAGCTCGCGCCTGGACGATGAGATTTTCACCTACCTGATCTCGGTTCCGGGATTGAGCTTCGAGGTGCTGGAGCGGGCAAGACCGGTCATCGCCTATCTGCGCGGAGCCAGGAATCCACCGCTGATCGACGCGATGGTAGCCAACACGCTGACCGGAATCGTGCACTTCCACGAGATTCCCGGGGAGGGAACGCTGGATTTCGCGACTACTTTCGACACGCTGACCGGCAATGGATTCTCCGGCTATGCGGCGGTCGAGCTGTATCACCACGTCGGCTCGTGGCGCAAAGCCCTCGTGCAGAGCCACCGGCATCTGACGCGATTCACGGGCCCGCAGTGATGGTCGCATCCTGCGAAGCTGACAGAGTCGACCTCAGGATCGCCGGGGAAGTGGTGGCGGCGAGGCCTGCCTGGCTGGATGCGGCATGAGCGATGGAGTGACCCGGTGGCGCATCCGCTGCCAGCGGCCGGTGGCGTACGACATCGTCGAAGCCCCTCGCCTCTTCGACCCCGGGAACCGGGCTCTGCTCTCGGCCGGCAGAGTCGAAGGCGGACGGCGGTTCGTGGTCGTCGATCGGAATTTCGCCGGATATCACGCCGGTGAGATACACGAATACTTTGCGCATCATGGGATCGCCGCCCGAATCGTCTATTTTCCCGGCGGCGAGGAAAGCAAAAGCCTCGAGCGCAGCCTGCGCATCCTGCGCGATCTGGACGCGTTTCCGATCCATCGACGGGATGAGCCGATCATCGCCATCGGCGGCGGGGTGCTGACGGATGCAGTGGGCTTCATCGCCAGCATCTATCGCCGGGGCGTGCCGCACATCAAAGTCCCGACGACCCTCATGGGCTATATCGATGCTTCCGTCGGGATCAAGACCGGCATCAATTTCGATGCCCGCAAGAATCGCCTGGGCAGCTTCGAGCCGCCGCTGCGGGTGCTCCTGGACAAGACCGTCCTCAAGAGTCTGCCGCGCCGGCACATTCTCAATGGCGTGGGTGAGATCATCAAGCTGGCGATCATCAAGGACGCGAAGCTGTTCCAGCTGCTCGAGGAGCATGGAGCCAGGAGCATCGCCGACGCGTTCCAGAATCCCGCGGGCGGGGAAATCCTCGAGCGCGCCATCGGCGGGATGCTCGAGGAACTGGAGCCAAACCTGTTCGAGGACCAGCTCTCCCGCAGGGTGGATTTCGGCCACAGCTTCAGCCAGGAGCTCGAGACACGGCACCCGGACCGGCTGCTGCACGGTGAGGCGGTGCTGCTGGACGTGGCGGTGTCGACGCTGCTCGCGAGGAAGCGGTGTCTGCTGTCCGAGCGGGACACCGAAAGGATCTTCGGCCTCATCGAGCGCCTCGGCATGGAGCTCGACACCTCCCTCCTCGACGGCGAGCTCATGTGGCGCTCGCTCCTCGATCGCATCGAGCACCGCAACGGTCTGCAGCGGGTGCCGGTGCCGGACTCCATCGGCGGGTGCGTCTTCCTGAATGACATCACCCGGCGGGAACTCGACTCCTCCATCGCAGCGCTCGAGGCGCGCGCAAAAGAGCAAAGCGAACTGGCTCTGCAACGCTGACGATCGGGAGATCGCGAGGCCGCCAGGCTGTTCGACCGCGCCAGCCACTGTCCCCTTGCGCTGCTGGCTATCGTGAGCGTCTTCGTGCTGCTGTAGCGGCGTCCATGGAATGCGCAAGCGGCGCGCACACCGGGTGCGGCGCACGCGCTCGCCGCGAAATCCGGCGTGGAGGGCGTCTCGCCCGGGCCGTGCCGGGATCGGCAGTCACCAGCGTCAGACACGCGAACCTGCGCATGCGTCCTGGATAAGCGGCTGATTGTACGCCGCGCGTCCATCCGCTACCTTAGAGTCGTCCCCCCCCAACACGGACGCCACCCATGACGAGCCCGGTTCGGAACGACAACCGTTCGCGGTTCGATGCCATCGCCGCCCAGTGGGATGATTCGCCGATGCGCTCCCGGATGGCCAAGGCGGTGGCCGATGCAATCGTGGCAGCGGTCCCGTTGGAGCCTCACTGGCGTGCGCTCGAGTATGGATGCGGCACCGGGCTCGTGGGGCTGCGACTGCTGCCGGATCTGGGTCATCTGCTCGAAACCGACCTTTCGCCCGGCATGCTGGCGGTGCTCGGCGAGAAGGCGGCCGCCGCCGGGATGCGGAACATCAGCACTCAGGTGCTCGACCTGACGAGCAGCCCGCCGCCCGCGGAGCGTTTCGATCTGATCTTCAGCAGCATGACGATGCACCATATCCCGGACGTTGGCGGGCTGTTGCGCACCTTCCATTCGATGCTGGTCCCCGGGGGCTGGGTGGCACTCGCCGATCTCGACGCCGAGGATGGCACCTTCCACGATCCTGGCGTGCCCGGAGTGGCGCATCACGGATTCGACCGCAGGACCGTCGAAGAATGGCTGCGCGTGGCGGGATTCACGGGGGGCAGCGTCCGCACGGCACATACGGTCGAACGGGAGCGGGACGGTGCGCAGCGCCGCTATCCGATCTTCCTCGCCACGGGTCGTCGGCCATAACCGCGGTCGAGGGCCGCTGCGCCGATCCGCCCGGTCCGGTCATCCTCCTCTTTTCCGACTTCTGAAGCGGTCGGCTCGAACGAAAAGCGTGCAGCGGACGAGCAAACGCTCTTGACGCTTCTTTGACGGTTCTCTGCTCGACTAGCCCCATCGGGGTAGTTCTCAGGGCACCTCTTTTGGGGCGGGCGGCTCTCATGTCGACGGCAAGGGTTCTGTCGGGCGCTGGCGCGGTTCTCGGGCTGGTGGGTGCGTCGTGGGCGCATGCGCGGGCGTTCTACGACTTCCAGACGCCGGTGACACCGATCGCCCGGGATATCCTCTTCATCCATAACCTCTTTCTCGTGATCATCCTGGTGCTCTTCCTGATCGGGACCGGCACCCTGCTCTATTCCGTCTACGCGCACCGCTACCGGCGCAACAGGAGTCCCGCGACTTTCGCCGGGCCCAGCGGCAGGAAGCAGTGGCTCTGGGTCAGCGTCCCGTTCGCGGTGCTGCTCGTTCTCGATTACGGCGTACTCGGCATTCCAGCGCTGCACTCGATCCTGGCCCTCGCGAACACCAGCGACGCCGCAATGACCATCAAGGTGACGGGCCACCAATGGAACTGGCAGTACGAGTATCCGGGGTACGGCATCGATTTCACGAGCACGCTGTCGACGCCGCAGGCGCAGATCGCCGATCAGGCGCCGAAGGACAAGCATTTTCTGCTCGAGGTCGATCACCCGCTGGTGCTCCCCACCCATGAGAAGGTCCGCATCATCCTGGCATCGGCGGATGTGATCCATGCCTTCTGGGTGCCGGCCTTCGGCATCAAGCAGGATGCGGTGCCCGGCTACCTGCGCGAGACCTGGGTCGAGATCGACAAGGCCGGAACCTACCGCGGACAGTGCGCCGAGCTCTGCGGCGTCGGCCATGCGTTCATGCCGATCGTGGTGAAAGCGGTGGACCGGCCCGCGTTCGATCAATGGGTGAGGAGCGAGCAGGCCGCGCAGGCCAAGGAGCAAGCCGCATCCGGCTTGAGCTACACGCGCGAGCAGCTGATCGCGGCGGGCAAGAAAGTATTCGACGAGCGCTGCTCGGCCTGCCACCAGCCGAACGGCCTCGGCATTCCGGGGGCATTCCCGCCGATCGCGGGCGGGCATCCCTTCGCAGCGGCGGCGCCCATGCTTGCGGCGCTTCGCGCACGCGGCTTCTACAAGGGCGGGGACATCGTCGTCGGATCCGTTGCCAACCACATTCGCATCGTGCTCGACGGCATCCCGGGCACGCCGATGCCGTCGTTCGCCTCCCAGCTCTCGGCCGCGGACATCGCCGCCGTGATCACCTACGAGCGCAACGACTTCGGCAACCGTACCGGTGAGACCGTGGAGCCGAAGCAGGTGACCGCGATCGAGGCCGGTCATTGAGCCGATAGCCGCAGCATTTCCCGGAGAGTCAGTCCTCATGAGCGCAATCGAGCACCACGCCCCTCCTCCCCGCGGAATCACCCGCTGGCTCTACGCCACCAACCACAAGGACATCGGCAAGATGTACCTGGTGTTCGGCATCACCATGTTCCTGGTGGGAGGACTGCTCGCGGAGTTGATCCGCACCGAGCTGCTCACCCCGACCATGCGCGTGCTGAGCCCGGAGGCCTACAACCAGGTCATCACCGTCCACGGCCTCGTGATGGTCTTCGCGGCCCTGATGCCGATCACGGCGGGGCTCGCCAATTACCTCATTCCCATGATGATCGGCGCGTCCGACATGGCGTTGCCCCGCCTGAACAACTGGGGCTTCTGGCTGCTGCCGCCGGCTGCCCTGCTGCTGGTGATGCCGTGGGGGCTGAAGCTGATCGGCATCGGCAGCGGCACCCTCGATACCGGCTGGACGATGTACGCGCCTCTCTCGATCCAGAGCGGCCCCGGCGCCGACTTCGCCTTCATCGCCGTGCTGCTCCTCGGGCTCTCCTCCACGATGGCATCGATCAACATCATCGTGACGATTCTCAATCAGCGGGCGCCGGGCATGACGATGATGAAGGTGCCGGTTTTCGTCTGGAGCTGGCTCATCACCGCCCTGCTGCTGATCGCGGTTTTTCCGGCGCTGATGGCCGGAGTGATCATGCTCATGGGCGACCGGCACTTCGGCACCCACTTCTTCAGCGCCGCGGGCGGCGGAGATCCGGTGCTGTGGGAGCATATCTTCTGGTTCTTCGGACATCCGGAAGTGTACGTCCTGCTGCTGCCGACTGCGGGTATCCTGCCTCACATCCTCTCCACGTTCGCGCGCAAGCCCATCTACGGCTATCAGGCGCAGGTGTATTCGTTCTGCGTCATCGGCGTGCTGTCGGTGGTCGTCTGGGCTCATCACATGTTCACCTCCGGGATGCCGCCGGCTGCCAACATCTACTTCATGCTGTCGACCATGGCCATCTCCCTGCCGGTCGCGGTCCTCTTCTTCTGCTGGTTCGGGACCATCTGGCGCGGCGCGATGACCTTCGAGACCCCGATGCTCTTCGCCCTCGGATACATCGTGCTCTTCGGCATCGGAGGACTCACCGGACTCGTGCTGTCAGATGCGGCGGCGGATCAGCAGTATCACAATACCTACTTCCTGGTCGCTCACTTCCACTATGCCCTCTTCGGCGGCCCGATCATGGGGGTGATCGCCGGCATCTATTACTACCTGCCGAAGGTGACCGGACGGATGTATTCGGAGACGCTCGGACGCTGGCACTTCTGGCTGACATTGGGGGGATTCAACCTGACCTTCATGCCGCAGTTCCTGCTCGGCATCGCCGGCATGCCGAGGCGCATTCCCGACTACGCCCTGCAGTTCTCCCATCTCAACCTGGTATCGAGCATCGGCGCGTACATCCTGGGCGCATCCCAGCTGCTGCTCGTCTACAACATCGTCAGGGCGGCCCGCGGCGCGGGGACGCCGGCGAGCGATGGCGTCTGGGAGGGAGCGCGGGGGCTCGAGTTCACCCTGCCCTCGCCGCCGCCGTTTCACTCGTTCACGACGCCGCCCCTGGTCGATTGAGCTAGCTCTGAAGGAGAGGTGACATGAGCGCAGTGCCTGGCGGACACGACCACTATTTCGTGCCGGAGCCGAGTCCCTATCCCATCCTACTGGCGGGGGCGCTCTTCCTCGTCGGCCTCGGGGCCGCGCTCCTCGTCAACTCGATCGCTGCCGGCTGGGCTCCGCTCGCGGCGGGCGCGGGCCTCGGGGCCTATGTCCTCTACGGCTGGTTCGGCCGGGTCATCGGCGAGACGCGTGCCGGCCTCTACGGCGTGAAGGAGGATCGCGCGTTCCGCTGGGGCATGATGTGGTTCATCACCTCCGAGGTGGTGTTCTTCGCCAGCCTCTTCGGCGTGCTCTTCTATGAGCGCCACATCGCCATACCCTGGCTCGCCTCATTCAGCAGTCCGCACTCGCCCCTCAGCCACTACGCGCCGTGGCCTGCGTTCCGGGCCGCGTGGCCGAGCAGCGGACCGGCTGGCAAGGCCTTCGCCACGGTCAGTCCATGGGGCATCCCGGCAGTCAATACGCTGATCCTGCTCTCCTCCGGAGTCACGGTGACCTGGGCTCACGCCGGCCTGCGCGCGGGAAACCGCAGCCGGCTGAAATGGGGCCTCGCATTGACGATCCTCCTCGGCGTCACCTTCCTCTTCCTGCAGGCTCACGAATTCGCCGACGCTTACTCGAAGCTCGGCCTGACACTGCGATCGGGGGTGTACGGCGCAACCTTCTTCATCCTCACCGGATTCCACGGTCTGCACGTGACCGTGGGGGCTATCATGCTGTCGGTGATTCTCGCGCGCTCCTTCAAGGGCGACTTCACACCGCAGGATCATTTCGGCTTCGAGGCGGTGAGCTGGTACTGGCACTTCGTGGACGTCGTCTGGCTGACGCTGTTCGTCTTCGTCTACTGGCTGTAGGAGCGGCCCTGTGGCGCTGAGCGCTCTGCTCCCATGGGAGTTCTCTCCCACGGTGCTCGTGGTGAGCGTCGCCGTGCTGGCCGCGTACTGCCGCGGCTGGCGCAAGGTCGGAAGTGCAGCGGGCTTCGCGCGACCGGCGGCGTTCATCGCCGGAGTGGCTCTCCCCTACGCCTTCCTCGAGACCCATCTCGAGTACCTGTCGCTGCACCTGTTCTGGCTGCAGCGCATTCATCACCTCGTGCTGCACCACCTCGCCCCGTTCCTGCTCGCGATGTCGGCCCCCGGTCCGATTCTCGAGCAGGGCACGCCGCTCTGGATCAAGGCGAGGCTGTTACGACCGCTCGCGGCGAATCCCGCGTCCCGGTCGGTCTACCGCATCCTGCAGCAGCCCTTCGTGGCGAGCGCGCTGTTCGTGGGGCTCATCTTTTTCTGGCTCATGCCGACCGTGCAGCTCTACAGCATGCTGAGCCGGACCGTCTACGGGGTCATGAACGCCTCGATGCTGATCGACGGCATTCTCTTCTGGTGGCTGATGGTCGGGCCGGAGGATCCGCGCAGAATCGCCAGAATGTCTTATGGGGCGCGCATGGCGGTGCTCGTGGCCATCACCATCCCGCAGTCCCTTCTCGGGGCATATCTGACCTTTCACGGGAGCGTGCTCTACCCCTCGTTCAGCATCTGCGGGCGCGCCGTGTCCATATCGCCCCTGGTCGACCAGCAGCTGGCAGGCCTCAACACCTGGATTCCTCCGGGAATGATGAGCGCCGCTGGACTGGCCGTGATCGCCTCCCGCTGGCTCGCGGACGAATCCGGCGGAGCCGTCAGTTCCAGGGCGGCACCCGGATTCGGGCATCCGGAAGGAGACCGGCAAGCAATCTCGCATACAAATGCTGCTGGGTCCTGGACTGGGACCGATACGCCGCCTCTCGCACCGTCGGCTCCGGGAATCGGTACCAAGTAGCGGAAGCGTCCGTCCACGATTGGAGGATTCCCGCGCCGACCAGCCGCTCGAGCTCCTCGGCCAGGGCCGGCGGGTCGAGGCCGAGGTTTTGAAGCTGACCGAGCAGCAGTATCAGTCGCGCCTCGGTGAACTCCTGGCCGATGCTGGAGGCCAGCTGAGCCAGCGCCTTCGCGCGACCCAGCTGATCGAGCAGGGTGTCCACTCGCTCGGAAACCTGCAGCTGAACGTCATTCACCGGCGCCGCGGCGATCCGCTCCGACTCCTCGAGGACACGGACGACCTCATAAACCTCTCCCGGCGCGCCCGAGACAGGGGGCAGCTGGCCCGGGATGCTTCGACATTCGACGGCACCAAGCACCAGTGCATAGGTCTTGGCGGAGATCGCCAGATCGACCTCGGAGGCCACATGGTGCAGCGCGCGGGCAGAGCGCGGAACAGTACCGACGATCGACGCATCGATATCGCACGAAGCACGGCGCCGCGGCGGTACGAACACAACGTCGCTATGGACTCTGATCCGCAGAGGCTGCTCGCCCGTCTCCACGTCGCGCAATGCGACCGCCGCCCTGACCGCCTGCAAGGACGGCTCGTTGCAACGCAAGGGATAGCCGAAATAGGCGGTGAAGCCGATCCCATCGCTCTCGATTACGTGTCCGCCAAACTGGCGCACTATCTGTCCGGCCCGCGCAACGGGTCCGCTCGAGCGCTCATGCAAAGCCTCCGGGTCCTCCTCGGGCGCGCACCGCGCCTCACAGGAGAGCACCGTCAGCAGGCGGCGCTCGCCGGCATGGCCGGGGGGAGCCGCGGCACAGACACGAGGCGCGCCGGGGTCGGCGTGCAGCACCCGCTCCGCCGGCAAGGCCGCCACCGGCTCGATCAGCCCCGCTTCGATCTGCTCGCGAAGAGCGCGGGTCTCCTCCTCCGGATCGACACCGAGCTCGTTGCGCAGCAGCGAGCAGACATGTCGGTAGTGCGCAATGGCGGCATTGCGCTCGCCGCCGACGGTCAGCAGGCGCATCACCTGGCGATGCGCCTCCTCGTTCCAGGGATCGACCCGCAGCTGTGCTCGGGCGTACTGCAGCGCGCGCTGGAATTGGCCGCTCTGCTCGTAACAGGCGGCGAGGTCCGCGAACACCTCCGCGGCGCGGCGGCCGAACCAGTGTCGTTTGCCGTCCAGCCAGCTCTCGAATTCCGGCGCGTCCGGCACCGACAGCCCCGCGAGAAACTCTCCCCGATAGTACGTCGCGGCAACCCGATGGCACTCGCGGCAGGCCGCGCGCGAGCGCAGCACCCCAGGCGAGCACTCCGCCGGCGAGACCGTCTCCAGGGCGGCAATGTCGATATCGTGTGTGCCCGCGCGATTGAAGCCGAGGCTGTCGCGATCGATTCGGAAAAGGGAGGCGGGCCCCTCTCCATCGCCGAGTAGCCTGCGCAGGCCGGTCAATGCCTGCCGCAGGCTCTGTCGCGCGTGATCCTCGTCCTGCTCCGGCCAAAGCATCGCGCCCAGAGCCCGGCGGCTGTGCGTTCTGGCCGATTCAGCGGCCAGATAACCGAGCAGCGCGCCCATCTTGCCGCTGCACCGGACCGATAGCGGCCGCCCGTCCCGCAGAACCTCGAATTCGCCCAACAGCCGCAGTGAGAATCGTGTGCTTCGCATGGCCGGATAGCTTCGCACGGGCGCCGCTTGGGCTGCTCGTACGTAGAAGTACCTACCGGAGCGGCCCCCGGGATGTCATGACAGCGGTACGCTCACCGGATCCGACGACCTGTTGCATCCATCTGCGGGACATCCGCGCGTGCGGCTAACCCTGAAGCGGCGGCTACGCCCCCGCTACGAAGATCTTGGCGGCAGCCTGTCCCAGTCGATGCTCGCCCCTGGAATGGCCGCGAGTGCGGTGCGGCCCTCGAGCTCGAGAAGCACGGGGCGGCCGTAGCGAGCGCCTTCCAGCCGGTGCACGCTCAGCGTCCGCTCGATCGGATCGACCAGCCAGACTTCCGGCACTCCGGCACGCTCGTAAGCGGCCAATTTCAGCGTCTGATCGTAGCGGGCGCTCGCGGGCGAGAGAACTTCCGCGATCCAGTCGGGGGCACCCCGCATGCCGCGCTCGTCCAGCTTGCGCAGGTCGCAGACGATGAGCAGGTCGGGCTGCACCACCGTGTCGATCTCTTCGTCGGTCTCTCCCCCCTTCGGCAAGCGCAGATCGAAAGGAGCAACATAGATTCGGCAGGCCTTCCCTTCCAGAGCGAGCCTGAGCTGGAAGTACAGCTCTCCGACGATCTCCTGATGCGACCGGGACGGCGCTGGAGGCTCCTTGACGTAGGCGGCGCCATCGACCAGCTCATCCCGCTCCATTTCGGACCAGGTGAGATATTCGCGGTACGTGTGATGAAGTGTGTCGCGGCGCGGAAATGCCATGGATGCTCGTGCTCCGGCGGCCAGCGGGATCTTAGGCCGCGGGAGTTCGCGTGGCAAGCCGTTGAATGTCATTCAGACGATGACACACCACGCTGATGTTGCATACGGAGTGGACCGTAGGATCACGAGGTCAAATGCATATGCTGATATCGCGTCCGAGTGTCG
Organism: Steroidobacteraceae bacterium; assembly: GCA_035713045.1. Classification (GTDB taxonomy): domain Bacteria; phylum Pseudomonadota; class Gammaproteobacteria; order Steroidobacterales; family Steroidobacteraceae; genus 13-2-20CM-66-19. Next base: position 441 of record DASTAC010000155.1, on the reverse strand, counting down.
CGTGGAGGTCTGCATCGTTCAGGCATGCGTCGACGCCTTCGCAAGTGCTTCTGTGACCCGCTCCGGGGTCATGGGTAGCCGCGACAATCGCGCGCCGGCCGCGTCGAAGACTGCGTTGGTCACGCCCTCGCTCACGCGGCGTGCGGTTCCTGCGACGGCGCACCGCCGCCCGCGAGACGGAAAGACCGGGAGTCGATGCTCCCGGGCGGCGCTCAACTCTTGGGTGAGAAGTACATGCACCAGCCGTCGGGGCTGATGCTCCCCGCCACGATCTTGCACTTTCCCTTGGCGGAGGAGGACGTTCCGGGAATGAACTGCATGCAGCCCTGGCACTTCTGCTTGCCATGCGGCTTGTCCTGATACTTCGCCGTGGCCTTGGGGACCGTGCCAGCCTGCGCCGAAGCATCTGTCCGCAGCATCAGTCCGCCGAGAACCGCGCCA
>DASTAC010000154.1:0-12907 GCA_035713045.1 Steroidobacteraceae bacterium | reverse complement strand
TCCTCGAGCAGATCGCGCGCCAGATCGCGCTTCGCCTCGATGAGGGCATCGATCTTCTCCTCCACCGTCCCGCGGCAGACGAACTTGTGCACGAGCACGTTGCGCCGCTGGCCGATCCGAAACGCGCGGTCGGTGGCCTGATTCTCGACGGCGGGGTTCCACCACCGGTCGAAATGGATCACCTGGGAGGCGGCGGTGAGATTGAGGCCCGTGCCGCCGGCCTTCAGCGACAGCACGAAGAAGGGCGGCCCGTCCTCGCGCTGGAACTCATCGACCAGCGCCTGACGTTTCGCGACGGCCGTGCCCCCGTGCAGCGTCAGACCCGGACGGCCGAACACCTTCGCCAGATGGTCGGCGAGCGGGCCGGTCATCTCGCGAAACTGCGTGAAGACGAGCGCGCGCTCCTGGCGCCCGGCCAGCTCCTCGCAGAGCGCCGTCAGGCGCTCGAGCTTGCCGCTGCGCTCGGCTCCGTAACCGCCCTGGCCCGACCACTGCGCCGGATGGTTGCAGATCTGCTTCAGCTGCATGAGATGGGCGAGCACCGTGCCGCGGCGCTGGATGCCGCTCGTCTGCGCGAGCGAGCGCGCGAGATCGGACACGCAGCGCTCATAGAGCGCCGCCTGCTCGCGGGTCAGGCCACAGAACGCCTTGACCTCCGTCTTCTCCGGCAGATCCGCGATGACGCGCCGGTCGGTCTTCAGGCGCCTGAGGATGTAGGGCTGCACCAGGCGCCGCAGCGGCGCGTAGCCCTGCTGCGCGCCCTGCGCGAGGCGCTTGGCGGCTCCGGCGAACGTGCGCGCATCGCCGAGGAGCCCCGGATTGAGGAAATCGAACAGCGACCAGAGGTCCGAGAGCCGGTTCTCGATCGGCGTACCGGTGAGGGCGATGCGGCCGGCCGCGCGAAGCTGCTTCACCGCCCGGGTCTGCCGGGCGTTCGCGTTCTTGATGGCCTGGGCCTCATCGAGCACCACCAGCCGCCACGGCCGCTCCCGCAGCGACGCCGAGCGGGACACCACGCCGTAGGTGGTGAGGGCGACGTCGATGCCCGCGAGCGCCGCCTCGAGACTGCCAGTGGAATCGAGATCCGTGGCGCTCTCGGAGGGGTGCGCCACGAGCACCCTGAGGCCGGGCGCGAAGCGCGCGAGCTCGCCCTTCCAGTTGGCGAGCACCGAGGCCGGGGTGACGATGAGGGTCGGCGCCCCGGCGCCGCGGCCCGAGCGCTGGACGGGGGCGGCTTTCGGGGCGGCGAGCCCCGCCTGCCCGCGCAGGTGCAAGAGCAGGGCGATCACCTGGACGGTCTTGCCGAGCCCCATGTCATCGGCGAGGCAGGCGCCGAGTCCGAGCCCGGTGAGGAGAGCGAGCCACTTGGCGCCCGCCGCCTGGTACGGCCGCAGGCGGGCCGCGAGTCCCGCCGCCGAGAGCTCGCGCTCCCCCTCGGGGTGGCGCAGCCGCGAGAGCAGCTCGCGCAGCCACTCTCCGGGCGCGATCCCGCTCCACTCGGCAGCGGTCTCTGCCATCGCTTCACCGGCCGAGCCGCCGCCGGCGGCACCGGCAAGGAGCCTCATGCCCTCGTAGAAGGTCACGCCGCCTGCACGCGCCTCCCTCTCGATGCGTCCGAAGTGCGCCAGAGCCTCGGCGAGCTTCTCGCCATCCGCCTCCACCCACCGTCCGCGCAGCCGCACGAGGCCGCCCGTGGCGGCAAGCAGCTGCTGCCGCTCGGCGTCCGTCAGCGGCTTCCCATCGAGGGTCACCGCCACGGAGAAATCGAGCAGCGCATCCGCGCCGAGCGCTGCAACAGGCGCCGTGCCGATGCGCGCGCTGACCTGTGGGCGCGGTGCGCGCTGCGCCTGCCACCAGTCGGGAATGCGCACCGAGAGACCGCTCGTCTCGAGCGCCGGGACATCGAGGAGGAAGCGGTGCGCCTCGGCCGGGGTCCACGCCAGCGGATGGTAGATGTCGCCGCTCTCGATGAGCTCGCGCACCCAGGGCAGCCGCTCGGCGGCATCGCGGATCGGTGTCAGCAGGCGCACCAGCCGCTGGCGATGGGCGCTGCCGGCGTATTCCTTGAGGGCCTGGGCAAGCGGCAGGTGGCGCGCCTCGCCCCGCTCGGAGAGCTCCGCGGCGTAGGTGGCGAGAAACGCGAACGGGTGCTCCTCATCCCGCTTGTTCTCCGCGAGATGGAACGTCACCCGGCCGATGAGGCGCCAGAGGGGGTTTCTCTCGTGCAGCCAGGCCCGCACGCCCTTGCCGCCCGCGGCGACCTCCCCGCGCACGAAGTCATCGAGATCCTTCCAGGCCCCGGCCAGCGTCTCGGCATCGAGGTACTCGATGCCCTTCATGGGCGGCGCGCCGAGGGCGAGCGCGGCGAGCTCGGACTCTGGCGGGGGCTCGACCAGGGAATCGGCCGCTCCTGCCGACAGGTCGCCAAGATGGCAGAGCTGAGTCAGGTAGCGCTGGGCAAAATCGCGCGCGAAGGCGAGCCCCGGCGGCAGAGCGGTTTTCACCTCCGCGGTCGCAAGGTGAGCGAGTCCCGCTCCCTGCCCTTCGCGAAAGGCGCCCGCGATCCTCGTGGCGACGGCCGCGGGCAACGCCGAGGCCTGTCCGGCTTCGCTCGCCTCCTCCACCCGGAACCGGCGGCCGGATGAGAGGTATAGATCGAGGCTCACGCTGATGCCGGAAAGCCGCTGCCGCGCAATGACCGCTCACCGAGGCCTCTGCGAGCCGCTCCAGCCGGAAATAGGTATCCTATGACGGACCTCGTGCGTGCAGGCGCAGGTTTCAATTCGAGATGAGTATGGCTGGACATGGATCCATGGGAAAGACGATGCGCGCGGATCTGCCCATCCGGGTCGATCGCGACGCGATCGCGGCCTTCTGCCGCGCGCGCGGCATTCGCAAGCTCAGCCTGTTTGGGTCCGTGATTCGGGATGACTTTGACCCTCGGAGAAGTGATATCGATGTGCTGGCCGAATTCGAGCCAGGCGTCCACCCCGGCTTGAGGTTTTTCGGGTACGGTGATGAGCTTGCGGCCATATTGGGGCGCAACGTGGACTTCAACACTCCGGCTTGGCTGAGCAAGTATTTCCGCGAGCAGGTGTTGCGGGAGGCGGTCACCGTATATGAGCAGGCGTGATCATCGAGTCACCGTACGCCAGATCATCGATTACGTTCACCGTGCCCAGGCGCTCTGCAAAAACAAATCGGCTGCGCAAATTGAGGCGAGCTGGCGCGACGCGTTGGCCTTGGAGCGGGCGATGGAGGTGCTCGGGGAAGCGGTCAAACGTCTTCCCGAAGAACTGATCAGGCGGTATCCACAGGTGCCTTGGCGACTTGTCGCCGGCATGCGGGACAAAATCAGCCACGGTTACGATACGGTCGATCATCAGACCTTGTGCGATGCCGTGAAGAACGATCTGCCCCAGCTTTCAGCAACGGCCGAGATGATGCTGCGGGAATTGGACGACGCCCCTGCATCGGGCAACGATGCATCGAAAACGTGATCGCGCATCCGATGAGTCGATGTTCATGCGCCTCATCGACGGACCGCGCGTTCAGCGGTAGTGCGTCTCGATCCAGCGCTGATAGCTGCCGTCCATGACGGCGCGCCACCACCACTCGTTCTCGACATACCAGTCGAAGGTGCTGCGCAGCCCCGAGGCGAGGGTGACCGCGGCGCGATATCCCAGCTCCCGCTCGGCCTTGCCGCAGTCGATGGCATAGCGGCGGTCGTGGCCAGGGCGGTCCTTGACGAACTGGATGAGACTCGCTGAGGTCCCACCGCGCGCCGCGGGACACTGCGGGAAGCGGGAACAGAGCTCCTGGGCGCCGAAGCGCTCATCCGCCACCGTGCACAGCAGCTCGATGAGCTTCAGGTTCTCGCTCTCGACCCCGCCGCCGATGTTGTAGACCTCGCCCGGACGGCCCTTCTCGAGGATCAGGTCGATGCCACGGCAGTGATCGCTCACGTGCAGCCAGTCCCTGATGTTGCGCCCATCGCCGTAGATCGGCAGCGGCCGGCCGTGCAGCAGGTTGACGATCGTGAGCGGGATCAGTTTCTCGGGGAAATGGAAGGGCCCGTAGTTGTTCGAGCAGTTGCTCGTCGTGACCTCGAGCCCATAGGTGTGGTGATAGGCGCGCACCAGATGATCGGAGGCCGCCTTGCTCGCGGAATAAGGCGAGTTGGGCGCGTAGGGAGTGCGCTCGTGGAAAGCGGGGTCCGCGGGTCCGAGAGACCCGTAAACCTCGTCGGTCGATACGTGGTGGAAGCGATGCTTGGGGACCGTCCGCTCCTCCAGCCACACCTTGCGCGCGGCCTTCAGCATCGAGTGCGTCCCCTGCACGTTCGTCTCGATGAATGCGTCGGGGCCGTGGATCGAGCGATCGACGTGCGACTCGGCGGCAAAGTGCACGATCGTGTCCAGGCTCTCCTCACGCAACAGCCGCTCGATGAGCGGGGTATCACGGATGTCGCCCTGCACGAACCTGAGCTCCTCACGCGCCTTGACGGGCTCCAGGTTCGCAAGATTGCCGGCATAGGTGAGCGCATCCAGCACGACCAGGCGTCCGCCCGGATGAGCCCCGAGCCAGTGATGCACGAAGTTGGCGCCGATGAACCCGGCGCCGCCGGTGACGAGCAATCTACGCACTCGCGATCTCTTTCAGGACGCCGCGCAGGCGCTGGCGCCAGTGGACGGGGGGCAGCCCGAGAGGCGCGAGCGAGCGCTTGTCGAGCACGCTGTAGGACGGCCGGCGCGCGGGCGTCGGGTAGTCCGACGTGGCGATCGGAGTCACCATGACCTCGCCGGGCAGGAGGCCCATCTGCGCCCCCTCCTCCGCGATCGCCACCGCGAAATCGTACCAGCTCGCCGTGCCCGCGTCCGTGAAGTGGTGGATACCCCGGACGTCCTCGCGGGCGGCAATCCGCCACAGGACCTCGGCCAGGGAGCGGGCCGCGGTCGGCGTTCCCACCTGATCGGCAACCACGCGGACCGCGCGGTTCGCGCCCATGATCCGCAGCATCGTGCGCAGGAAGTTGGCGCCGGCCGCGGCGTACACCCACGCGGTTCTCACGATGACCGAGTGCTCCGGCAGCGCCTCGACAACGGCCAGCTCGCCGTCGCGCTTGGTTCTGCCGTAGACACTCAGGGGATTCGTGGGGGATTGCGGCAGGTAGGGAGTGGACGCCCTGCCATCGAAAACGAAGTCGGTGGAGATGTGGAGCAGGCGTGCGCCATGCTCCCGGGCCGCCGCCGCAAGATGGGCCGGCCCCTCGGCATTGATGAGCCGCGCCGCGTCGGGCTCGGCTTCGGCCTTGTCGACTGCCGTGTACGCCGCGGCGTTGATGATCAGCGTGGGCCGATGGCGGCTGATGCAATCCCGCACCGCCTCGGGTTGTGCGATATCAAGGTCCGTATGCGCCAGCGCGATCGCCTGGACATCGTCGGGCTTCGTCTCGAGCAGCATGCGGCCGACCTGGCCGCCCGCGCCGGTGATGAGCGCCTTCACGGGCATCGAAGCAGGCGCCGTCAAGGATAGACCTCAGCGTCGCGGAAGCTGGCGGCCTCGGCATCCTTTCCCGACAGCACCGGCTTGACGCCCGGAGGCAGGGGCCATTGCACACCGATGTCCCGATCGTTCCAGCGGATCGCGCGCTCATGGGCGGGCGCCCAGAAATCGGTCACCTTGTAGAGGAAATCCGCAAAATCGCTGAGCACCATGTACCCGTGGGCAAACCCGGGAGGCACCCAGAGCATGTGGTGGTTCTCGGCCGACAGCACCACGCCCACCCACTTGCCGAAGGTCGGGGAGCTGCGGCGGATGTCCACGGCCACGTCGAACACGGTACCGGTGACCACGCGCACGAGTTTCCCCTGCGGCTGGCGGATCTGGTAGTGAAGTCCGCGCAGGATGTGCCGCGCGGAATGGCTGTGGTTGTCCTGCACGAACTTGAGGTCGAGCCCCGCGGCGGCGAATTTGCGCTGCTCCCAGGACTCCATGAAGTAGCCGCGCGCATCGCCGAACACCTTCGGCTTGATCAGCACGACCTCGGGTATCTCCGTCGGCACGAATTCCATCTCAGGCCCCGCCCTTGAGGATCTCGAGCAGATAGGCGCCGTAGCCGGTCTTGGCGAGCGGGCGCGCCAGCGCCTCGAGCTGCCCGCCGGTGATGTAGCCCTTGCGGAAGGCGATCTCCTCGGGACAGCAGACCTTGAGGCCCTGTCGCGTCTCGATCGCCTCGATGAACATCGAGGCCTGCAGCAGCGACTCGTGGGTTCCGGTGTCGAGCCACGCGACGCCGCGGCCGAGCAGCTCCACCCGCAGCGCTTGCCGCTCGAGGTACCTGCGGTTGACGTCGGTGATCTCGAGCTCCCCGCGCGCCGAGGGCTCGAGATTCGCGGCGATGTCGAGCACCCGATTGTCGTAGAAGTAGAGACCGGTCACCGCGAAGTGCGATTTGGGATGCGCGGGCTTCTCCTCGATGTCGAGCGCCTTTCCCCCCTCATCGAACTGCACGACACCATAGCGCTCGGGATCGCGCACCCGATAGGCGAACACGGTGGCCCCTTCGCAGTGATGCGCGGCGGCCTCGAGCTGCTCCGGCAATCCGTGTCCGTAGAAGATGTTATCGCCCAATACCAGCGCGACCCGATCGTTGCCGACGAACCGCCGTCCGAGGATGAACGCCTGCGCCAGCCCCTCGGGCCGAGGCTGCTCCGCGTAGGAGAGCGAGATTCCCCACTTGGCGCCGTCTCCCAGGAGCCGCCGAAAGAGCGGCAGGTCCTCGGGCGTCGAGATCAGCAGGATGTCCCGGATCCCCGCCAGCATCAGCGCGGACAGGGGGTAGTAGACCATCGGCTTGTCGTAGATCGGCAGCAGCTGCTTGCTGATGCTGAGCGTCACCGGGTGCAGCCGCGTTCCCGCCCCTCCGGCCAAAACGATACCTTTCAAGATCTCTGTCCTCAGGCAACTTTGCCGGAAGCTTGCCACGAACCGGCGGCAAGCGTCATGGCGGGACGCTCTCGGCCGCGCCCGCCGTTCCGCTTTTGCGGCCTGATCGGCTGTCGGGGTATTCTTGCCGCGGAGCCGCCCATGCCCACCCTCCTTCAGCAGATGCACGAGCAACGCGAGCGCGACCGCGAGGCCGCCCGGGGGGCGGCTTACCGCGAGCTTCGCGCCGCGCTCGGGCGCCTGCTGCCTCCCGGGACGGGGATCTGGGTGTTCGGCTCGGTGCTCAAGCCAGGGCGATTCCGTGAGCACTCGGACATCGACATTGCCGTCGAATGCCTGCCGGAGGGGCGCTCCGAGGCCTGGCTGCAAGGTGAGCTCGAATTGCGCTTGCATCGCGCGGTGGATGTTCTCAACCTGCGCGAGACCGGCCTTCGATCCAAGATCGAGCGCACGGGGGAATATTGGACGCTGTAGGCCTCGGCATTCTCGAGCGGGAGTTGGCCGCGGATCGGCGGGTATTGGCCGATGCGGCGGCCAAGGCAGGACAGCGCATCGAGGACACCTCCGACGGGCGCCTGGAGGCGTGCGCCTATGAGCTGGCGCGGTTCTACACTGTCTTCGAGCGCATGCTGCAGAACATTTGCGAGGCATTCGAGAACCATTTCGAGCACGACGGCGAATGGCACGAGAGGCTGCTGACCCGGCTCTCGCTCGATCTGCCGGGCCTGCGGCCGGCGTTCCTGCCGCAAGCCGCGGTGGAAAAGCTGCGCGAGCTCAAAAGGTTCCGCCATCTCGTCCGCCACGCCTATGATCTCACGTTGCGCGAGGACAGACTCCAGGAGCTGACCCGGTTCGCCACCGAAGTCGACGGCGAGGTGCGCGCGTGGTGCGCCGATTTCCTAGCGGCGGTGAGGCGCGAGCAAAACTGGTGATCGCCGCGGCCGGCGCGCATCGATCCACTGCCGCCTGCCCCGTATCGCCCCCCTCCTCGGAGCGGCGCACGCCAGAGGCCGCTTGCCGCAGGAGGTCTCTCGTGAGGGTGGACTTGCCGACCTGAGAGAGGATTCGCTAAGCGCTTTATCATTGCATTGCATATATTCTGCAATGCCATTGCGTTTTTGTAAGACCCGCCCGAGATCCAGGAGATTCAGAGTCGACATCGAGGACTTCGGGGCGATATCCGCGTGCTCTGCCGGATGACCGGGACGACGTTGGCGGGTATCACCGCCTTCCTGAGCCTTGCCGTGACCCTTGCGCTGCACGTGATGCGACAGGTAGGTCAACGCGACACGGCGCGTACGAGCGCATGGCGGTGGCGTCTTTAGCCACTGCCGGCGCCCGGCGGCCCGTCCAGCTGCCTGCGAACCGTCTCGGCGAGATGCAGCAGATCGTCGAGATGGGTCGCGATCACCGCTTGCACGATATCCACATCCAGGTCGCGGTACTGGTGCACCGCGACATTGCGCAAGCCCACCATCCGCTGCAACCGGTCACCGAGTTCGCTGGATATCAACTTCTCGCGGGCAAGTATGGCAAAGGATTCCCTGCTTTCCGCGGGAATTCCGAGGCGCCGGCGGCGTATGAGCATGTTGGCCAGATCGATGGCCGTGTCGCAGGCACGGATCAAGTTGAGTAGGGCGGCATCCTGCAGGTTGTAATTGGTGCGAAATTCAGCCCCTGCCTGTGCTCGTGCCTCCCGCGCCCGCGCCACGCAGCGTTGAAGCGAGGTGATCTTCTGAGCGAGGACCTCGCTCATGCGTGATAACCGACGCCGGTATTGCGAAAATCCTCGAGAATGTCGCGAATCTCCTCGCGATGCCGGGCGTAGCGGCTCATGGCGGCGGCTTCCCAGGCGAGCACCTGGTCCGGCTCCGACACATGGAGGGGTCTCCCCCCGGAGAGGACTTCGGACCGCAGCACATCGCCCGCCCTGCGCAGGTCGACGATGTCCACATCCCGGTGAACCTGCGCCGATACGGTGCCCATGATCTCGAGCAGGTTCTCGATCCTGCGCCCCGGGGGCAGCAGCACGGCCAGATCGAGATCGCTGGCGGGCCACTCCCCACCCGAGGCGAAGCTGCCGAACACGTAGATCGCCCAGGCGTCCGGCAGCGCTGCGAGCAGCGCATCGCGCGCTGCGGCCAGGACGTCTTCTCGCTCAAGCGGCTTCATAACCGAATATATTACCGCTCCGTGCCGGGGGGCGCCCACCGGTGGTCATCGGGAAGCTCGGCGGGAAGCACTGGTCCTCTGTGATCACACGGCGCAGCGGCGACATTCGGATCATTTCCGTTCGGCGCTCGCGTGAGGAGGAGGTAGAGCGATATGAAAGCCACCAAGTTTGATCAGAAATTCGACGCCGGCGAGGGCGTGATGGACATGCTCGATCTGACGAAGGCTCGTCGGGCGAATGTCGAAATCAAGCGGGTGAACGTCGACTTCCCGGAATGGATGGTCCATTCGATCGATCGCCACGCTCGCAGACTGGGCATTACGCGCCAGTCACTCATCAAGATCTGGCTCGCGGAAAGGCTCGAGCAGCGCTGACCGCTGCCCGGACCAGCGACTACCGACTACGCCGTCGCTGCGAGGACAGCGCGCACGCAAGCGAGCAAGTCGCCGTACACCGCATCCGCTTGCGCCACTGCCGCCTCGGCCAGCGGATAACCGGTCCTGACCAGGAAGCAGCGGCCGATCCCGGCGGCGCGGCCCGCCTCGATGTCCGAGAGGCGGTCACCGACGAGGAAGGATGCGCGAGGGTCGATGTCGAGCGCCCGGATGGCCCGATTCAGCATGCCGGGTTTGGGCTTGCGGCAATCACAATCCAGGCGATACCGCTCGACGGGGGCATCGGGCAGGTGCGGACAGTACTCGACGGCATCCAGGTGAATTTCCTCGGCCTCGAGACGCTCGCGCATGTGCCGGGTGAGCGCGTGGTAATCGGCCTCGGAGTAAAGACCCCGGGCGATCCCGGACTGATTGGTCACCACGACCAGAAGATATCCTTGAGCCTGGAGCGCCCTCAGAGCCTGCACTGCGCCGGGCACGAATACGAAGTCCTCGGCACGGTGCACGAAGGCGCGCTCCTCGTTGAGCACGCCGTCCCGGTCGATGAACGCCGCCTTGCGGCTCATGCGCCGCGGATGCGCCTGAGGAGAGCGCTGGTCGAATAGCCGTCCACGAACGGGATGGCGACCGATCGTCCGCCCCAGCTGCGGACGAGGCGAGTCTCCTCCAGCGTCTCCATGTCGTAATCGCCGCCCTTGACGTAGATGTCGGGGCGGCAGCGCTGCAGCAGCTCGCAAGGCGTCGGCTCGTCGAAGAGGGTGACTAGCGAGACGCTCTCGAGCGCCGCGATCACGATCGCGCGATCGGCTTCCCCGTTGAGCGGTCTATCCGGCCCCTTGCCGAGCTGCCTCGCCGAGGCGTCGCTGTTCACCGCGACGAGCAGCGCCGCCCCGAGCTCACGGGCTGCCGCGAGATAGAGCACGTGACCGCGGTGCAGGACGTCGAAGACGCCGTTGGTGAATACCAGCGGACGCGGCCAGTCCCACCCGGCGACCGCCGCTGGCGGCACGAGCTTGCGATTCAGGGAGGGCGACAAATCCAGATCCACTATCGAGCCTGTCCGACCATGAGGAGCGATCTCAGCCCTGACGACGTGCCGCGAAGTTACTGGGCGGCCCGGCGGCACGCAACGCCTTGCCGCTCCGGGCAGCAATGCTATCATTGATATCATCTTCCGTGGTGAATGGTCGTTTCCATGGCCCAGCTTGTCGTCCGTAACCTTCCCGATGAGCTCGTGAAGGCTTTGAAAGCCCGTGCGGCGCGGCATCAGCGCAGTGCGGAGCAGGAGCACCGGGAAATCCTCAAGGCGGCGCTGGGGGCGCCCCGCCGGCGATCGCTGGCCGAAGTGCTTGCGGGTATTCCGAACGTCGGCCGGGACGAGGACTTCGCCCGCTCTCAGATGGATCGCAGATCCCCGGACTGACCTCTGCCCACGGGGGACTCGATGTACCTCATCGATACGGACGTCATCAGCGAGCTGCGCAAGGGCACCAGGGCGAGCCCCGGGGTCCGAAAATTCTTCGCCGATGCCGCACGCGAGGAAGCCGCGCTCTACTTGTCCGTCATCACCCTGGGCGAGCTGCGGCAAGGCGTCGAGCGCATCCGATATCGCGGCGACATCGCGCAGGCCGCCGAGCTCGAGCGTTGGCTCGAAAAGCTCAAATCCGATTACCGCGACAACATTTTGCCGCTCGAGGATGACGCCGCCGATCTATGGGGACGCCTGCGCGTACCGCACCCGGAAAACCCGCTCGACAAGCAGATTGCCGCGATCGCCCTGATCTACGATCTCATCATCGTGACGCGGAACATCGAGCACTTCGAGCCGACAGGCGCTCGATTGCACAATCCGTTCAGCGCATAGGGCCAGTCAAGCGCTGCTTGCGGCCAGCCACTGCGCATAGCGCCGCACGCCCGTCGCCACGTCGGCGAACTTCACGTCGCAGCCGGTGGCGCGCAGCGCCGTCAGATCCGCCTGGGTGTGGCTCTGGTACTTGCCGACCAGCGCCTGCGGGAAGGGGATGTACTCGATGAGACCCTGGGAGACCTGCTGCTCGAGGCTTAGCGGCGCCTCACCCCGCTGCGCGCGCTCGGCATTGATGGTGGCATGCGCCACATCGTTGAAGGGCTGCGCGTTGCCGGTGCCGACGTTGAAGATCCCATTGCGCTCCGGATGTTGCAGGAACCAGAGGTTCACCGCGACGACATCGTCAACGTACACGAAGTCGCGCGCATGCTTGCCGGGGCCATAGCCCCCGTACTCTCCAAAGAGCTTGACCTTGCCGGCCTCGCGAAGCTGCCCGAAATGATGGAAGGCGACGGAGGCCATGCGTCCCTTGTGCTGCTCTCGCGGTCCATAGACGTTGAAGTACCGGAACCCGACCACCTGGGAGCGTGCCGTGGGCAGCATCCGCCGCACGATGTTGTCGAAGAGGAGCTTCGAGTAGCCGTAGACATTGAGGGGCCGCTCGTTCTCCGGGCTTTCCCGAAACGACGTGCCGGCGCCGTACGTGGCTCCGGAGGAGGCATAGAAGAGTCGCGTGCCCTGGCTCTGGCAATGATCGAGCAGGTCCTTCGAGCAGCGGTAATTCGTCTCCAGCATGTAACGCCCGTTGTGCTCCATCGTGTCGGAGCAGGCGCCCTGGTGGAAGATCGCATCCACGCGGCCCAGCTCCCCGAGCGCGTAGCGGTCGTAGAACTCGCCGCGGTCGAAATAGTCGCTGATGCTGGCGCCGAGGAGGTTGCGGTATTTCGCGCCCTCGGTGAGGTCATCGACCGCGATCACATCGTCGATGCCGATCGCATTCAGTCCATGCACCAGGTTGCTGCCGATCATCCCGGCGGCGCCGGTCACTACCACTTTCAACCGAAGAGCTCCTCATAACTCACCGTCGCGGTGCCAAACTTGCCGACGACGATGCCGCCCGCGCGATTGGCGATGGGCATTGCCTCTCGCAGGCTCATCCCGCAGGCCAGCATCGCGGCGAGCGTGGCGATGACGGTATCGCCCGCGCCGGTCACATCGAATACTTCTCGCGCCTGAGCCGGCACCTGCAGGTGTCCGGAGGCATCGAAGAGCGACATGCCCTCCTCACTGCGCGTCAGCACCACGGCATCGAGCCGATGGCTCTCCCGCAGCCGCTGCGCACGCTCCTGAAGCTGCGCCTCGGTCTTCCAGCCGCCGATCACCTGCGCCAGCTCGCTGCGATTCGGCGTGATCACCGTGGCGCCCGCATAGCGGCTGTAGTCCTCTCCCTTGGGATCGACCAGCACAGGCTTACCGGCCTTGCGCGCAAGCTCGATCATGCGCGGGATGTGGGTGAGCCCGCCCTTGCCGTAATCGGAGAAGAGGACCGCATCGTACTTCGGCAGCACCTGACCGAATTCCGAC
>DASTAC010000153.1:0-12221 GCA_035713045.1 Steroidobacteraceae bacterium | reverse complement strand
GTGCCCCGCCGCCGCAGGGCGAGGCGGTGTCTTTCAGCGAAGCACTGCTTCGCCCGCCGAGCGACGTTGAGCCAAAAACGACGCTTTTTGGCTCAACGACGCTGGGCCGGGCAGGAGCCCGGATCCAGCGTTTCATACTAGTCAATCGAGCTTGAATTCGATCGTGTCCCAGCGCGTCGTGTCCTCGTGCCGCGCCTGCCGGCGCAGGGCATCCACGAGCGCCCGCTCGTCCCATTCGACCACCTCGTCGGCGAGCTCGGCGAGCGCTTTGGGGACCGGCTTCTGCGAGCCGAACGGCTTCAGCAGCACCACCGGCTTCTGACTCGCCTGGGCGTAGAGGAGCTGGAAGGTCACGAGGTCCTGATGGCCCTCGAAGAGGCTCGAGAGGCCGATGACGGCCTCGACCGGGGCGATCTGGCGTCGCAGCTCCTCCTTGGCCGCCTCCTTGTCTCCGGAGGGGCGCCGGTCGGGCGCGCTGAAGTTCCGGTAGAAGAAATTGCGAGCGCTCTCGAGATATTCGAAGACCCGCAGGTAGTCGTCGGCCGGCTCCCAGGCGTGCGTGACGAAGAGGCGAATGGGGTCGGCCTGCGACATAAGGCCAAGTTTCGCACAAGTGCCGGCCGCAGCGAAGCCCGGCCGGCCCGCCTCGGCCGAGGGGCTCCGGCGGCCGCCCGACCGCCCGGCCGAGGCGATATGCAATACAATCGCCCCTCCGGCTTGGCCTCCTCTGGCTTGCCGCCGCGCAGGAATGCCTCAGGTTGCGACTGGTCGTCTATAACATCCGCTACGCCACGGGCACGGGCCCGGCCTTCCACCTGCCGGTGCCGGGCGCCGGGTATCTGCGCAGCAACCGCAAGGTCCTGGCCGGTATCACCGAGTTCCTGCGCGCGGAGCACCCTGACGTCGTCGGCCTCATCGAGGTGGACACCGGCTCCATCCGCACCGGCATGGTGAACCAGGCGGAGGCGATCGCCGGGGAACTCGGGCACTACTCGACCTTCGAGTGCAAGTACGGCGCCAGCTCGATCAATCACCTGATGCCCATCGTGCGCAAGCAGGCCAATGCGTTCCTGTCCGCGCCGCACGTGCACGGGGAGCGCTTCCACTACTTCGACACCGGCATCAAGCGGCTCATCATCGAGCTCGAGCTCGAGAACGTCTGCGTATTCCTCGTGCACCTGTCGCTGAAGTTCCGCCACCGCCAGTACCAGCTGCGCTCGCTCCACGATCTCATCGTGAAGTCGAAGAAGCCGGTGATCGTGGCCGGGGACTTCAACACGTTCTGGGGCACCCACGAGATCTATCTCTTCATGCGCGCGGCGGGGCTGCGCAGCGCCAATTCCGCGGGCCTGCCGTCCTTCCCCGCGCGCGTGCCACGCATCGAGCTCGATTTCGTGCTGGTGAGCGAGGGAATCGAGGTGACGGACTTCCGCGTGCCGGATGTCCGCTATTCGGATCATCGGCCGCTCGTGTGCGACTTCCACGTTCCGGCCGACAGGTCCGAGCAGCGCTCCGCGGCGGCCTGATTTCACGCGCCGCCCCGGGGCGGCACTCATCCCACCGGGCAATCGGAGAAGAATAATGACCGAACCTGGCTCAGCCTGGCGACTGGAGCGGGACAGCGACGACATCGTCTGGCTGATCGCCGACAAGCCCGGCACTTCGACCAACGTGCTCTCGAGCCACGTGCTGCGCGAGCTCGACGCACTGCTCGATCGGATCGAGTCGCCGCCGCCGCGCGGGGTGGTGGTGATCTCCGCCAAGAAGAGCGGCTTCGTGGCCGGTGCCGACATCAAGGAGTTCACCGGCATCACGAGCCCCGAGAGCGGCTATCGCCTCATCCACGCCGGACAGCACATCCTCGATCGCCTGCAGGCCCTGCCCTGCCCGACGGTCGCCGCCATCCAGGGCTTCGCGCTCGGCGGCGGTCTCGAGCTCGCCCTCGCCTGCCGCTACCGCGTCGCCGTGGGCGATGAGCGGCTCGCGCTCGGCTTTCCGGAGGTGCAGCTCGGCATCCATCCCGGATTCGGCGGCACGGTGCGCAGCGTGAGGCTGATCGGCGTGCGGGCGGCGATGGACATGATGCTGGGGGGCAGGACCGTGCGGGGCGAGAAGGCGCTGCACCTCGGCCTCGTCGACAAGCTCGTGCCGGAAGGCGACCTGCGCGCGGCGGCGCGGCAGATGATCCTCGGGCCTCCTCCGCCGCACCGGCCGAGCCTCGCCGAGCGTGCGCTGAGCTGGCCTCTCGTACGCTCCATCGTGCAGCGCTCCCTCGTGGCGCGGGTCTCCCAGAAGGTCCGCCGCGAGCACTACCCGGCCCCCTACGCGATCATCGACCTCTGGACACGGTACGGCGCCCGCGGCCCCGTCGCCTTCGAAGCCGAGGCGCGCTCGATCGCGAGTCTCTTCACGACCGAGACCGCGCGCAACCTGATCCGGGTGTTCCTGTTGCAGGACCGCCTGAAGGCCATCGGCGGCAAGGCCACCGTGCCGCTCGAGCACGTGCACGTCGTCGGGGCCGGCGTGATGGGCGCAGATATTGCCGCCTGGTCGGCGCTGCGCGGCTTCACGGTCACGCTGCAGGATCGTGAGCTCAAGGCCATCGAGCCGGCGCTCGGTCGCGCGCGCGAGCTCTTCAAGAAGCGATTGCGGGATCCGGCCAAGGTCGAAGAGGCGGCGTCCCGGCTGACGGCCGACGTGGAGGGTGAAGGCGTCGCCCAGGCGGACATCGTGATCGAGGCCATCTTCGAGAGCCTGCAGGCCAAACGCGAGCTCTATGCGAGTCTCGAGCCGCGAATGAAGGCCGGCGCTCTCCTTGCGACCAACACCTCGAGCATCGTGCTCGAGTCGCTCGCCGAAGGTCTGATGAGACCGGAGCGGCTCGTGGGGCTGCACTTCTTCAACCCAGTGCCGCAGATGCCATTGGTCGAGGTGATCCACTCCGCGGCGACCGATCCGGCGGCCCTGCAGACCGCGACCGCCTTCACACGCAGAATGGACAAGCTGCCGGTGCCCTGCCGCAGCGCCCCCGGCTTCATCGTCAACCGGGTGTTGTTGCCCTACCTGCAGGAAGCCATGTATGCCGCGCAACAGGGCGTGCCGATCACCGCCATCGACGATGCGGCCGTGGAGTTCGGCATGCCGATGGGCCCGATAGAGCTCGCCGACGTCGTCGGCCTCGATGTTGCCGCACACGTGGGGGAGATCATCGCCGCCGACCTCGGCCGCCCGGTTCCCAACCTCCCGCGCCTGCGCGAGCTCGTGGCGCTCGGCAAGCTCGGCCGCAAGAGCGGCGCCGGGTTCTATCTCTGGAAGGACGGCAAGCCGGTGAAGCCACCGGCGGCCGCCGCGGAGCCGGCGCCGCGCGACCTCGTCGACCGCATGATTCTGGCGCTCGTCAACGAGTGCGCCGCGTGTCTGCGGGAGCGCATCGCGGAGGATGCCGACCTCATCGACGCCGCCGTCATTTTCGGCACCGGGTTCGCTCCCTTTCGCGGCGGCCCGCTCGCCTATGCGAGATCGCGCGGCGTGGCCGCGGTGGTGGAGCGCCTGGACGAGCTGGCCGCCCGTCACGGGGCCCGCTTCCAGCCGGATTCCGGCTGGGCCCTGGTCACCGGCGGCGGCGGCGAGCGGCCGCCCGAGAAGTCGTGAATTGCCCATAATCCGCGGCGCCGCGCACGTTCAGGACCCTGTGCCGCCGCCAAAACCGTGAACGGCTCCCCGGCGAGCAGGAGAGGCTGTGCTACTATCAGACATAATTTCCACGGGACGACACGCCGGCCAGGCGTGCTCGTACCGAGACACGATCAGGCGCCAATCACGATGCTCGAAGAACGCGAAGCCAGCGTTCAACTGCTCAAGACCTTCGCGCCACTCGACGGGTTGAAGCGGGACAATCTCGCGGCGCTCGCCAAGAAGGTGGTCGTGCGCACCATGCCGGCCGGCCGCACCCTCTTCAAGGAGGGCGATACCGACAAGCGCACGGTATGGCTGGTAAGCGGCATGGTGGAGGTTCGGGAAGGCGAGCACACCATCGCCATGATCCAGGGCGGCACACCCGAGGCACGCACACCGCTCTACCCCCAGACTCCGCGGCAGGTGACCGCGCGGACGGTGGACGAGGTGAGCTATCTCGCCATCGACAGCGAGCTGCTCGACGTCATGATCACCTGGGATCAGACGGGCACCTACGAGGTCGCTGAGCTGCAGGCGCAGCTCGATGGCGGGACGGGCGATGACTGGATGACGACGCTCCTCTCGACCAAGGCCTTTCACCGCATTCCGCCGGCGAACATCCAGGCGATCTTCATGCGCCTGCAGCGGGTGCCTTTCCGCGCGGGCGATGTCGTCATCAAGCAGGGTGACGAAGGCGACTACTTCTACGTCATCGTGAGCGGCCGGTGCGTCGTGACCCGCGAGACACCGCTCAACAAGGAAGGCATCAAGCTGGCAGAGCTCGGGGTCGGCGATACCTTCGGCGAGGAAGCGCTGATCGCCGAAGCCAAGCGCAATGCCACCGTCACGATGCTGAGCGACGGCGTGCTGATGCGCCTCAACAAGCAGGATTTCCGCGAGCTCATGAACGAGCCGCTGCTGCAGTGGGTGAGCTACGACCGGGCGCGCGAGATCGTCGCCCGCGGCGGTCGCTGGCTCGACGTGCGCCTGCCGAGCGAGCACCAGAACCTGTCCATCGAAGGCTCGCTCAACATTCCGCTCTATTTCATCCGGCTGAAGCTGACCACCCTGGATCGCAAGGTGCCCTACGTGGTCTATTGCGACACTGGCCGGCGCAGCTCCGCCGCCGCCTACATCCTGGTCGAGCGCGGGTTCGACGCCTACGTCCTCACCGGCGGCCTGACCCACAGCGGCATCGCTCTGCGGCGTAGTGCGTAGATCGGCTCAAAGTCGCCTGCGGCGCGTTGCTCGGAGCGGCCCTGCCTCGCTCACTCACTTGCTTTCGAGCTGACCGAGCCCGGGAAACGAATCACATGGTGTGAGTCGCCTTGTCCCCGGCCAGCGCCCCCGCGAGATAGGTCTCGATCTTCTTCTGCGTCTGGCCGTGATCCTGGTCGCTGAACTGCACACCGATCCCGGCCGTACGCTTGCCCTGCGCGCCCTTGGGCGTCACCCAGATCACCCGCCCTGCGACCGGCAGCTTCTCGTCCTCGCCCATGAGGTTGAGCAGCATGAAAACCTCGTCTCCCAACCGGTAATTGCTGTTGGTCGGGATGAAGAGGCCGCCGTTCTTCACGAACGGCATGTAGGCGAGATACAGCGCGCTCTTGTCCTTGATCGTGAGCGTCAAGAGTCCCGGCTTGTTCCCACCCGCACGCAAATTGTCCTCCTCAGGCTCTGGTGAAGCGCCGCGTCTCGAGGGAGCGCAACAGGCTCTCGAGCGCCAGTCCCTTGTTGATCGGCGCGTCGAACGGCGACTTGAGCTCCCGGACCGCATCCAGAAGCCCGAAAAGCTGCCGCAAGTCTAAGCTCTCCCCGTGCCTGGGCGGGTGCGCGCCAGCCCGCACTTCTGTAAAGAGACTGCCGACGCCGGCGTTCCCGCGAATCCGTTCCGTGAGCCAATTCTCAACGCAGGTGAGGCGCAGGGGCAGCTCCGAGCGCGCCCACCGCTCGGCGGTGGCCACCGGATCACCGGCGCCCCCGGCCGCCTCCTCGAGTCCCCGGTCGACCTCGGCAGCAATCTCGACGACCGCCACTGGGTCGACGCCAACCGCAGCCATCGGGCCGGTCCCGAGGACCTCCAGGACCCGGTCCCAGTCACCCGGGCCACGGGTCGCTTCGAGCCACGCGACGGCCTCGGCGCGCCCCGGCACACGCACCCGCACCCGCTGGCAGCGGCTGAGGATGGTTGGCGGCAGCCGCGACGGTTGGCTCGCGACCAGAACGAGGAGCGTACCCTGAGGAGGCTCCTCAAGAGTCTTCAGCAAGGCATTGGCCGCAAAGCGGTTCATGCTGTCGGCGGGCGACAGGAGACCGACCTTGTAGCCGCCCTGATGCGCCGTGAGGGCGAGCTCCAGTCCGAGCTCTCGCACCTGCTCGATGCGGATCTGCACCGATGCCTCGACCGGACGGACCACGGTGAGGTCGGGATGGTGGCCCTGGGCGGCGCGCTGACAGCCCGCACAGCGCTCGCATGGGGCCTGCGCCGGGTTGGAGCAGAGCACCATCCGCGCCGCCCAGCCGGCGAGCCACTCGCCTCCGGCGCCCGGGGCCTCGTGGATCAGCAAGGCGTGCGGCAGCCGGCCGGCGGCGTAGGCACTGCGCAGTCTCGCGATCTCAGGGTCGAGCCATCGCGGGTTCACGCCGTGGCGCCCCCCTCGGTCCCGCCCGCACGAGGATCCGCTCCCCCGGGGAAGCGCAGCCGCTCGAGCACTGCCGCGACCTGCCGCGCGACGGACTCGAGCGGGAGTGACGCGTCGATCACGTGGATCCGCTGCGGCTCCCGCGCCGCCAGCTCGAGGTACGCCGCTCGCACCCGCTCGAAGAATGCCTGAGTCTCCGACTCGAACCGGTCGGCCGCAGCCGCCCGCCGGCTGCGCGCCCGCTCGAGGCCCACCGACACGGGCAGATCGAGCAGCAGCGTGCATTGCGGAGTCACGCTTCCCTGGACCTGAGCCGCCAGCGACTCGATGAGCTGCGGATCGACGCCGCGGCCACCACCCTGATACGCCCGCGTAGCGTCGGTGTAGCGGTCGCAAACGATCCATTCGCCGCGCTCCAGGGCCGGCCGGATGAGGTTCTCCACGTGAATGCCGCGCGCGGCGAACATGAGCAGGGTTTCCGTGACCGCCGACAGCCGCTCCTCTCCCCGCTCCAGCACGATCTGCCGTACCCGCTCGGCGAGCGCCGTGCCGCCTGGCTCCCGGGTGAGTGTCGCCCGGATCGAACGCTGGCCCAGCCACTCGCAGACCCAGCGCGCGACCGTGGATTTCCCGGCGCCTTCGATCCCCTCCAGCGTGATGAGGGTTCCGGGGGCGCTCATCGCGAGCCTCGCGCCGCCTGCCGGCGCGCGGCGGCCCGCTCCTGCGCGCGCAGCCGCTCGAGATAGACCCGCAGCTCCGCATCATGCTGTGCAAGCGTCTTCGAGAAGTGATGCCCCCCCTTTCCCGTTGCCACGAAGTAGAGGTCGGCCGTGTGATCGGGGTGCACGGCCGCGAGCAGCGATTCCAGGCTCGGCAGTGAGATCGGAGTCGGCGGCAGTCCGGAGCGCGTATAGGAATTGTAGGGCGTATCGGTCGTCAGGTCGCCCGTGTGGATCGCTCCGTCGTACTTCTTGCCGAGCCCGTAGATCACCGTCGGGTCCGACTGCAGGCGCATGCCGCGGCGCAGCCGGTTGATGAAGACGCCCGCGATGCGCGCCCGCTCATCGGCAACACCCGTTTCCTTCTCCACGATCGAGGCCAGGATCAACGCCTGGTAGGGCGTATCGAAGGGCAGGCCCGGGCTCCTTTGCTGCCACACCTTGGCGAGCACCGCGGCCATCCGCTCGTAGGCCATGCGCAGGATCGTCACATCGCTCGTGCCGGGGGCGAAGAAATAGGTATCCGGGAAGAACCGACCTTCCGGGTTCTGGCCCGGGTGGCCGAGCGCGGCCATGACCGCGGCATCGCTGCGGCCGCGCAAGGTGTGCGCGATATCCGGGCTCGCATCGAGCTCCTGACGGAAATCGTCGAATGTCACCCCGGGTACCACGGTGATCTGATCCAGCACCACGCGCCCGTCCTCGAACATCCGGATGATGTCGGCCGGGCTCGCATGCGCCGGTATCCGGTAGGTCCCGATCTCCAGGCGCGGATTCAGGCGATGCAGACGCAGGTAGATCTCCACCTCCCGCGGATGCGCCACGGCGCCGAGCCCGGCGAGGCTCGCGAGCGCGGAGCGGGTGCTCTCCCCCGGAGAGACCTTGATGTCCACTGCCGCCGCAGGTCCGGGGGCATGGAAATTCTCACGCAGCAGCGAGTAGCCGACCGCCGCCGCGGCGATCAACACCGCCAACAGCACGATGACGGCCACTCTGCCGTGGCGAGGGCTGCCGTCAGCCATCGGCCGGCTCCGCGAGCAAGGGCTGCAGCAGCTGCTGCAGGCGCCGCGTCACCGGGCAGGCTCCCAGGGTCCTCTCCCCCAGGCGCGCGACCGGCCAGATGCCCACGCGTGCGTTCGTCAGAAAGACCTCCGTCGCAGCAGCAAGATCTTCAGGCCACAAAGCGCATTCCGTTGCCACGACGCCCGCCCGCGCCGCCTCGCGCAGCACGACGCGCCGCATGACCCCCGCGACGCCGCACAGATCGATGGTAGGCGTGCGCAGACGCGGCAGGCGCGGCGGCCCGTCGACCACGAACACGTTGGTCATGGTGCCGGATACCAGCTTTCCGGATCGACTGAGCATCAGCGCCTCGTCGGCCGCGCCGCCGTCGGGCTCGCTGCGCGCAAGGATCTGCTCCAGGCGGTTACAGTGCTTGAGGCCGGCCAGGGCCGGATTCTCGCCGAGGCGTATCGCCGCCACGCGCACGCTCGCCCCCTGCTGCTGCAAGGCGGGTTCTTCCACGGGCCAAGGATAACGAATCGCCACGCGTGTTGCCTGCTCTCCCCCGCCGACGGCATAACCGCGGACGACGGCCGGACCGCGGGTGACGATCAGCTTCACGATGGCGCGATCCGCCGCGCCCGCGAGGCGCTCGATCTCCTCGCGCAGCGCCTGCATGGCGGGCGGCGCGATGCCGAGCGAGCGGCAGCCGTGGTCCAGCCGCTCGAGATGCAGGGCGAGAAAGCGCGCGCGGCCGTGAAGACATGCGATCGTCTCGAAGACACCATCGCCGAAGTGCAGGCCGCGGTCGAGCACCGAGACCGCCTCGGCGGCGACGCCGTTGACGAGGACCGACGGCGCTGGAGCGCTCACGCCGCGGCCCCGGCGTTGCCCTCGGCTCCGAAGACGGCCAGCAGCCCGCGCGCCTTGGCCCGGGTTTCCTCGAGCTCGCGCTCGGGATCGGAGTCCGCGACGATGCCGGCGCCGGCGCGAAATCCGATCACGCATCCGGCCGTGCCCGAGGAGAGCGTCATCGTGCGGATGAGGATGTTGAAATCCATGCTGCCGTCGCGCCCGATCAGCCCGAGCGAGCCGGTGTAGGCGCCGCGCCCCTCCCCTTCCAGCTGCGCGATGATCTGCATGCAGCGATGCTTGGGGCAGCCGGTGATCGTTCCTCCAGGAAACACCGCGCGCAGTGCGTCGATCGGTGTCAGCTGCGGGCGCAGCACCCCGGTAACGCTCGAGACGATATGGTGCACGTGGGCGTAGGTCTCGATCGACATCAACTCCTCGACGCAAACCGTTCCGGGCTCGCAGACGCGCCCGAGGTCGTTGCGCTCCAGATCGATGAGCATGATGTGCTCGGCGCGTTCTTTCGGGTGGGCGACGAGCGCTGCGGTCTCGTGCGCGTCCGAGCCCGGCTGCCGGCTGCGAGGCCGGGTGCCCGCAATGGGACGGGTCTCGATGCGCCGCCCCGAGATGCGCGCCAACCGCTCGGGCGAGGAGCTGAGTACGACGCCGCCGCGCCATTGCGCCAGAGCCGCGAACGGCGCCGGATTGGCGGTCCGAAGGCATTCGTAGAGGGCGCCGACATCCGCCGCGCCCCGCAGCTCGACCCGCCACGGCCGCGACAGGTTGGTCTGATAAAGGTCGCCCGCCCGGATGTACTCCTTGCCGCGCCGCACCCGCTCGAGGTAGGCGGCCGGATCCTCTTCCACCACGCGAGCCACCGCGACCGCGGCGGCCGTACCGCCGTGGCCGTCGGCCATGAGCGCCAGCTCGCGCGCGTCGCTCTCGATCCGATCGAGCGTCTCCCGGCCACCCTCCTCCGCGATGGCCCGAACCTTCCCCGACAGCTTCTCGTGAACCAGCGCACAGGGCACGCGCAGGGCGAAGGCCCGCCATCCCGGCGAGGCGGACGGCCGCGGGAGCTCGAGCCGCGGCTCGATCTCGGCGGCGAGCTCGTAGCCGAGAAAGACCGCCCAGCCGCCCGGGAACGGCGTGTCCGTGCGCCCGTCGGCGCAGATCAGGTCGGTCCTCACCCAACGCTCGAGCGCATGCAGGAACCCGGCGCGCGGAGAGTCCATGACGGCGGGCGGCACCGCCCCCTGCGCGTGCAGCCGTCCCTCATCATCGAGCCAGAGCGCTCCGGTCGGCTGCGCAACGAGGATGCTCGCGCGGCCGAGCGGTCCGTCGGCCGCGCTGTCGAAGAGCACGGGATAGCGCCGCGGATGCCTTGCCGCGAGCCGCCTCAGTACGGCCGGTGGGACGTCGAGCTCGCGCAGGACCAAAACGCGCCTCCCGTGCGATGGCGGATGATCGACCCGCGGATGAGCCCCCGTGAACCGCCGCGTGGTCGCGGGCAGTCACGGCTGGCCGCCCGAAGCACCGCACGCCGCTTCGGGCCGGTCAACCCAGGAAACGTCTGAAGATCACCGAGCCGTTGGTGCCGCCGAAGCCGAAGGAGTTCGACAGGGCGACGTCGATCTTCATCGGCCGCGCCGTATTCGGCACGTAGTCGAGATCGCAGTCCGGATCCGGCGTGCGATAGTTGATGGTCGGCGGCGCGACCTGATCGCGGATCGCGAGAATGGAGAAGATGGCCTCGACGACGCCCGCCGCGCCGAGCAGGTGTCCGGTCATCGACTTCGTCGAGCTGACCGCGAGCCGGCGTGAGTGATCGCCGAAGGCGCGCTTGACCGCGATGGTCTCCGCCTTGTCCCCGGCAGCAGTCGATGTCGCGTGCGCATTGACGTACTGCACGTCACTCGGATTCAGCGCGGCATCCCTCATCGCGTTCGCCATCGCAAGACGAGCGCCTTCCCCGTCCTCGGGCGGCAGCGTGATGTGGTACGCGTCACCGCTCATGCCGAACCCGATGAGCTCCGCGTAGATGCGCGCGCCGCGCGCGCGCGCATGCTCGAGCTCCTCGAGAATGAGAGCGCCGCCGCCGTCGCTCAGCACGAAGCCGTCGCGATCGCGGTCCCAGGGCCGGCTCGCCTCGGTCGGCGCCTCGTTGCGGGTCGAGAGCGCCTTCGCCTGCGCGAAGCTGCCCAGGCCGCAGACCGTGGTCGCCATCTCGCCGCCACCGGCGATGAGCACATCGGCATCGCCGTACTGGATGGTGCGCAGCGCGATGCCGATCGCATGCGTGGAGGTGGTGCAGGCAGTCACGACGCCGAGATTCGGCCCGCGCAGCCCATACTTGATCGAGAGGTGCCCGGCGATCATGTTGATGATGGTGGCGGGCACGAAGAACGGGGAGATCTTGCGCGGGTTGCCGGCCTTCATGTAGTCGGCGTACTCGCTCTCGATCGTGCCCAAGCCGCCGATACCGGCGCCGCAGACCGCGCCGCAGCGCGTCGCATCCGCCTTGGAGAAATCGATCCCCGAATCCTCGACCGCCTGGATGCCCGCGGCGACGCCGTAGTGCATGAATTCGTCCATGCGCCGCAGGTCCTTGGTATTGAAGTAGCGGCTCGGCTCGAAGCCCTTCACCTGCCCGCCGAAGCGCACGGGGAAGTTGGAGACATCGAACCGAGTGATCGGTCCGATGCCGCTCTCACCGGCGAGAATGGCCTTCCAGGCCGTCTCCACCGCGCTGCCCACGGGCGAGATCAACCCCATGCCCGTCACGACCACACGACGCTTGCTCACACGCTACCTGTCTTTGAGAGGTTTCCTGGAAAATCCAGCGGCGCGCACTGCGCCGCGTCACGGTCGGGGTTCGCCGGCGGCGAACCCCCTTCGAAATCCTGTGCGCGCAGGCCTCGAGCGCTGCTCAGGCCTTGTTCCGGCGCTCGTTGATGTACTCGATCGCCTGCTGGACCGTGGTGATCTTTTCGGCGTCTTCATCAGGAATCTCGATCTCGAACTCCTCTTCGAGAGCCATCACCAGCTCGACCGTGTCGAGTGAGTCGGCTCCGAGATCATCCACGAACGACGCATCGTTCGTGACCTGTTCCTGTTTGACGCCCAGCTGCTCGGCAACGATGGCCTTGACCTGCTGCTCAACTGTGCTCATTAGCGGATTGTCCTTTTGTAGTCTTTAGAGAAATCAATGACGCATTTCGCAATCCGCCCTACCCCCAACGGGGGCGGGGTGGCGAAGGCGCGCTATTCTAGGGGAACACCCCCCCGGGTGCCACTGCCCTCAAGCCCGTCGAGGTGATTGTTTTTTCTC
>DASTAC010000152.1:0-3250 GCA_035713045.1 Steroidobacteraceae bacterium | reverse complement strand
GGCTGGTGAGCGGCACGGTGCCGGACTGCGCCGCCGCGGGTGCCGCAGAGGCTTGCGCGGATGCAGCGAGAGCGCCGAGCAGCAGGACAATGCCAAATGCGGCCGGTCGGGAGGTCTTCATTCGGTTGCTCCGTAGGCTTGAAGGCACGAGGGGTCACCTTATACGGAGGTCACGCCCGAGTATCAAAGGAGCCGCGGCGGCTTCGGCCGGGGCTGCGGGATCGGGCCTCCGGGGAGCATCGTCCGGCCATGGCATCGAGGTGCCTAAGCGCCTGATTGCGCAGGGCCTCTTGCCGGGCGTCCCGCGGCGCGAAGCGTGGCCGGCGTGCCCTTGGTACCATGCGCGACCCTCCAGACGACGATGGCTGTCAGACCCATGACCGTAGTCACCCGATTTGCGCCGAGCCCCACCGGCATGCTCCACGTGGGGGGCGTGCGGACCGCACTCTTCAGCTGGCTCTATGCCCGCCGGATGGGCGGCAGGTTCGTGCTGCGCGTGGAGGACACCGACCGCGAGCGCTCCACGGACGAGGCGGTGCGGGTCATCCTCGATGGGATGGCCTGGCTGGGTCTCAATGCCGATGAGGGGCCGTTCTACCAGTCGCACCGCTTCGACCGTTACCGCACCGTGATCGGTGAGATGCTGGCCGCAGGCAAGGCCTACCACTGCTACTGCACCAAGGAGGAGCTGGATGCGATGCGCGAGGAGCAGATCGCGCGCAAGGAGAAGCCCCGGTACACGGGCCGCTGCCGCGATCGCAAGGAGCCGCGTCCGGGCGTCTCGCCGGTCGTGCGCTTCCGCAACCCGCTCGAGGGCGCGGTGGTCGTCGAAGACCTCATCCATGGACCGGTCACTTTCCAGAACGCGGAGCTCGACGATCTCATCATCGCGCGCTCCGACGGGACCCCGACGTACAACTTCTGCGTGGTGGTGGACGATCGGGACATGGGAATCACCCACGTGATCCGCGGCGACGACCACCTCAACAACACACCCCGGCAGATGAACATGCTGCTTGCGCTCGGCGCCACGCCGCCGGTGTATGCCCATGTGCCGATGATCCTGGGGCCCGACGGCGCGAAGCTCTCGAAGCGCCACGGGGCGGTGAGCGTGCTGCAGTATGAGGAGGAGGGCTATCTGCCGGATGCACTCCTCAATTACCTGGTGCGCCTCGGCTGGTCACATGGAGATCAGGAGGTGTTCACGCGCGAGGAGATGATCGCCGCGTTCGACATCCACGAGGTCAACAAGGCGGCTTCGGCGTTCAATCCCGAGAAGCTCCTGTGGCTCAATCAGCAGCACATGATGCGCTCGCCGCCCGCGGCGCTGGTGCCGCACCTGCGCTCGCAGCTGCGCCGGCTGGGACTCGACTGCGAGGATCAGGCGCTGCTCGAGGGAGTCATCCTCGCCCAGCGCGAGCGCGCCAAGACGATGAAGGAGATGGCGCAGAACAGCCGCTTCTTCTTTACGGACAAGGTGGAGCTCGACCCCAAGGCCGCCGCCAAGCATCTCGCGGGCGGGGGGCTCGAGATGCTGGCCAAGGTCCGCGAGCGGCTGGGGGCGCTCGAGGCGTGGAACACCGCGGCGATCCACGGCGCCCTCAATGATCTCGCCACGGCGCTCGGCGCCGGGCTCGGCAAGGTGGCCCAGCCGGTGCGGGTGGCGGTCACCGGGACGGCGGTCTCCCCGCCGATCGATGCCACGCTCGAGCTGCTCGGCCGGGAGCGCTCGCTGGCGCGCATCGACGCCGCGCTCGCCCGCGCGGCGGCGGCCTGAAGTGCGCCGGTACTCGCGTCAGGGAATGGATTTGCTGCCGCTGTTGGACAGGGCGCTCTCCAGTCCGCTCGTCGTATAGGCGCTGACCGCGAAATACCAGGTGCCGCTCGCGAGGCTGCTCACCACGTAGCTGGTCGCGCCGGCATTGGCGACGTCGATGACGGTCGACAGCGCACCGGGCGAATTGCCGTAGTGGATGTGATAACCGGCGAGGTCCGTCAGGGCGGACCCGTCGGTGTTCGTGGTCGGCGCCGTCCAGGTGAGCGTCGCCGTTCCGGAAGCCACGGGCTGAGTCACATCGATCGAGAACGGGGCCAGCGATACGCTGGTTTGGCCGTCACTGACCGAGATCACGATGTTGGAATAGGTGCCCGCATCGGTCGCGGCTGGCGTGCCGGAGAGGGTTCCGTTGGCGATGCTGAAGCTCGCCCATGCCGGTTTGTTCTGGATGCTGAAGGAGATCGCGTCCCCGTCGGTATCGCCCGCCTGCGGCGTGAAGGAATAGGGCGTCCCGGTGGTGTCGGTGGCCGGCGGGGTGCCCGCGATGGTCGGCGCGGTATTCGGAGGCCCCGAGACCGTGATGGCGAATGGAGCGAGCGATGCGCTCGCCACGCCGTCGCTCACGCTGATGACGATACTGGGGGAGGTTCCGACATCCGCGCTGGCGGGAGTGCCCGCCAGCTGGCCGGTGGCGGTGTCAAAGCTCGCCCACGGCGGCTTGCCGGAGATGGAGAAGGTGAGCGTGTACCCGCGCGGGGCGCTCGCCGTCGGCGTGAAGCTGTACGGCTGCCCGACGATGTCGGTGGTCGGAGGGCTGCCGGAGAGGGTGGGCGTCTTCCATCGGGCGCGCGCGTGTGCGGTGCCGCCCCCGAGGAGCGTCATGAGCACGCAGACGCAGATGGCGAGCGGGCGGATGACCGCCGGACGCTTCAGGTTGGAAGATCGCATACGCTCGAGACTCCCCGACAAATCTGTTGAGACACTGTCAAGGGCTGCGAAGCGCAACGGGTGTCCGCGCTCGTTCCTGCGCGTGTTGGATGACGGCCTATTCGCTCCGTGGGAAAGCCGGCAACTCCGCTATCTCATTGCGCCTGGGCGGCTCGTTGAGACCGGTAGCTTTGCGTCCCCGCCTCGCGGCGGGTTTGCCCTTGAGGCCAAGTTAGAGCGTCAGGCGGCCTGGCGCAATGTCTCGGGAGGCAGACGTGCGAAGTTGGAGACGCGATGTAGTTGTTTGGCGACGGCGCCGCGCCGGCGATTCCGCGCCGCGCTGCCGGGCGCGATGCGCGTGCGCAGCTCCGCGGGGTGCTCGAGCGGTGAGCAGTCGGGCGGATCGGGTGGTCGGGCGCGTGGGGGCGGATCGGGCGGCAGGGCGGCGATGCCGGACCCCGCTCGCCCGTTGGCGACCCGCGCCGGGCCACGGCATGGCTCAGGGGGCGTGGCAGAGATAATGGGAAACCGGCCCCGCGGCGGGCG
>DASTAC010000151.1:0-51728 GCA_035713045.1 Steroidobacteraceae bacterium | reverse complement strand
CGCCGCAGGTGGCGGAGGCGGCGGCCAAAAACCGCGCTTTTGGCCGCTGCCACGCTGGGCGGGGCACGATGCCCCGATCCAGCGTTTCATCCTAGTTCCCCATCGCGCATGGCGCGACCCCGAACCATGAAACGGCACGAGCCGGTGCCGAGGCACAGGGACGTGCCCCGCCGCCGCAGGTGGCGGAGGCAGCGGCCAAAAACCGCGCTTTTGGCCGCTGCCACGCTGGGCGGGGCACGACGCCCCGATCCAGCGTTTCATACTAGCCCCGCGAGCGCATCGCGCAGCATGTCGACGTGCTCCTCCCGCAGGATGAAGGGCGGCAGAAGCCTCAGAATGTGCCCGTCCGTCGCGGTGCCGGTCAGGATGCCGCCTTCCAGGAGCTCCGCCTGGATCTGCTTGGCAGGCCGGCTGGTGCGCAGCCCGAGGAGAAAGCCCTCGCCCTGGCTCGCCAGCACCGGGCCCACGATGCAGGTGCGGCGGATGTAGTCCGACACGCGCCGCACGTTCGCGAGCAGATCCTCGGATTCGATGGCCTCGATCACCGCCTCGATCGCCGCGCAGGCCATGGGGCCGCCGCCGTAGGTCGTGCCGAGAAGCCCCAACCCCAAGGTTGCAGACACCTTGGCGGACGTCAGGAGCGCCGCGCATGGAAATCCGTTCCCCAGCGCCTTCGCCACCGTGATCATGTCGGGCATCACGCCGTAGAGATTGGCGGCGAAGGGATGACCCACACGGCCCAGGCCGCATTGCACCTCGTCGAAGATGAGCAGGGCGCCGACCTCGTCACAACGGCGCCGAAGCGCATCGAGATAGGGCCGGCCCAGGTCGACGGCCCCCGCGAGCCCCTGCACCGGCTCGACGATGACTGCGGCGGTGCGCTCAGTGACCTGCGTGGCGATCGCCGCGACGTCTCCCCGCGGCATGAAGCTGACGTCGAAGGGCTTGCGCGGGAATCCGTACCAACTATCGGAACCCCAGGTGACGGCCCCCGCCGCCGCCGTACGGCCGTGGAACGCGCCCTCGACCGCCGCGACGTGCGGCCGGGAAGTCATCCGGAACGCCAGCCGAAGGGCGTTCTCGTTCGCCTCCGCGCCGCTGTTGATGAAGAAGACGCTCGTGAAATCCAGCTTGGAGAAGCGCACCAGGCGCTCCGCCGCGCGCACACGTACGCGCATCGGAATCGCGTTCGTCTGGAAGTTGCAGGAGCGCGCCTGGGCCGTGAGCGCTTCCGTCCATCCCGGGTGGCCGTAGCCGAGCGCCGCGACCGCATGGCCGCCGTAGAGATCGAGCACCCGCTCCCCGCGGGCATTGCGCAGCCACACGCCTTCGGCCGAGACGACCTCGAGAGGGTACTGGGCGAAGACCGGCGCGAGGAAATCCCGAACATTACCGGGGGTATCGGTACTCGCGTCGGCGGGTGTCACAGGGCTTGCGGGAGGCATGGACGGGTCGGGGTCTCGCATTCGCGGGGTGTTCATAGCTGCCCTCAGGTCCAGCCGGGCGCGCAGGCCGTGAGACCGTCCGTCTCAGGCAGGCCGAACATCCGATTCATCCACTGTACGGCGCCGCCGGCCGCGCCCTTGTTGAGGTTGTCGATCGCGCACATCACGGCCACCGTGCGGCCGCTCGCGGCGGCACTCAGGTGCGCGTAGTTGGTGGTTGCCACCTCCTTGACGCGCGGCGCCGATTCCTTCACCCGCACGAACGGCGACCCGGCATAGAAATCGCGCAGCGCCGCCAGCACCTTCGAAGTGTCGGCCGAGGTCTTCAGCGGCGCCTGCACCGTGACGTGAATGCCGCGCGCGAAGGGTCCCGAGTGCGGCACGAAGGCGAACTCCGCCTCCACGCCCGTGGTGGCGCGTGCGCAGGCGGCGATCTCCGGAGCATGCCGGTGCGTCAGCGCGTTGTACGCATAAAGATCGCTGTGCCGGAGGGGGTGGTGGGTGCCTTCGACCGGCTTGCGGCCGGCGCCGGTGCTCCCGGTGACGCCGGTCACGAACATGACGGGCGGCGTGAGTCCCAGGGAAAGGAGCGGCACGCTCGCAAGCAGCGTCGCCGTAGCGAAGCAGCCGGGATGCGCGACGTGCGGCGTTTCGAGCCTGCCGAGATGCTCAGGCACCGCGCAAGTGAACTCGGCCAGCCGGCCGGGGGCGCCCTGCGCGTGCTTGTAGACTGCTTCGTACTGCGCCGCGTCGCGGAAGCGGAAGTCGGCGGAGATGTCGGCTACCCGAGGCCGCGTGCCGGCCCGCGAAGCCGCCTGCAACAGCGAATCGATCAACGCGGCCGAAACACCGTGCGGTGCCGCGGAAAACACCGCACATTCCGGCGTACCGGTGACGACGGCCTGAACTTCCGATTGCGATTTGAAACGTGTATCGGCGTACGCGGCCGCCAAATGCGGGAACGCCTTCGCGACCGGTTCTCCCGGCTGGCTGTCGGACATCACGGCCGCAAGCTCGAAGCGCGGGTGGCCGGCGAGCAGGCGCAGCAGTTCCCCGGCGACGTAACCGGTGCCTCCGAGCACGACGGTGGGGATCCTTGAGCTCATGTCGCCGATTCCCGGGCGAGGCCTACGGCCTCCATGACGCGGTCGCCGAGCGCCGCGCCCGCGCTCATCGCATTGAAGGCCGGCACGCCCATCTGGGTGGTGATGATCTCGATGCCCACCTGATTGTCGGTGGAGGGGCCCGTCACCGCGCACGGCTCGATTCCGAAGCGGTCGCGCAGGAGCTTCACGCCGCCCCAGGCCGCGACGGGATCGTTGGCCGAGAGCACGACCCCGGTGAGCGCGGCGCGGATGTCGGGACACTCCAGGATCGCATCGACCCCGTAGGTGCCGAGAATGCCATCGCCGAGCTCGAACACGATCACGTCAGGTTTGCCGGCCGAAAGCTCCGTCAGCATGGTGCGGGTGAGCGCCGGTCCGTTCACGCGGGTGGTGGTGACAACGCCGAGGTCGGTGAAGATCGCGGAGCGGCGTGCGCCCGCATCCTCCATCGCCAGGATGTCGCGGCGCAATGACACACCGGTTGCCTTGAAGGCATCGATCACCACCCCGCGGTGGCGCATGCGGCTGATGATCGCGCAGGCGGCGGCGGTCTTGCCTGCTTCCATGCAGGTGCCCGCCAGCGCCACGACCGGCACCTGCCGCGAGTCGAGCTTGGCCGCGAGGTCGAGTCGCCGATGACCCACCCGGGCGGGCACGCCGATGCGCTCCCCGAGATAGGGGAAATGCAGCGCCACGCCGAGCACGCGGCAGTCGAAGGGCTTGCCCTTGTCGGGATTGATGGAGTCGCAGATGCCGAGCACGCCGCCGATGTTGAGCATCTGGATCACATCGCCCGCCTGGAGCGAGGGCGGAACGTGTCCCGAGTAGCCGAACAGCGCCTTGCGGTGGCCGAGCGCGCCCACGACGATGTCTCCCTTGCCGACCTTGGCCATGCGGCCGCTGGTGAGCTCCAGGGTGTTGTAGGTCGACTTGTTGGTCAGCACCTCGACCACCACCACCACGCCTTCCTCGGAGGGGATGTCGGTCGAGATGCGCACCTCGTGCGACAGGCCGCAGGCCTGTGCCACGGAGGCGACCTTGTCGACGACGACGCTGCGCATGCCGCTCACCATGTCAGGTTTCCTTCCCGGCGCGCTCGGCGGCGCGCCTGTGAAATACGCCCGTGAGGGCGACGATCTTGGAGAAGCCGAGCGCATCGGTGGGAGTCCACTCACCCGCCGCCTCCCCGTAGACACCCTTGGAGGCGGCCATCAGCGAGTAGGGCGACTCCACGCCTTCGACGAAGAGGTGGCCCGGGCGGAACTGGACCCGCACCTGACCGGTGACCCGCTCCTGCGAGGAGAGTAGCAGCGCCTCGATGTCGCGGCAGACCGGGTCCAGGAGCTGGCCTTCGTGGACGAGGTCGCCGTAGGGCTGCGCGACGGTCTCCTTGATGCGCTGCTGGCGGCCGGTGAGCACCAGCTTCTCGAGCTCCCGATGCGCGGTGAGCAGCACCTCGGCGGCGGGCGCCTCGAACGCAACGCGGCCCTTGGTGCCGATGATCGTGTCGCCGAGGTGGATGCCGCGCCCGATGCCGAAGGGACCGGCCAGCGCTTCCAGGGCCTCGATGAGCGCTACGGCGGAAAGCGCCTGGCCATCGAGTCCGACGGGCCGACCCTGCTTGAATTCGATGACGTGAGATTGGGCGGCTCGGGGATGAGTGAACGCATCGCGCGACAGCACCCACGCGTGATCGGGAATGCTGCCGGAGGAGTTGAGCGTCTCCTTGCCCCCGATGGTGACGCCCCAGAGGCCGCGGTTGACGGAGTAGGCCGCGCCGAACGGCGGGACCGGCAGACCGCGCGACTGCAGGTAATCGAGCTCTTCCTGGCGCTTGAACGCCCGATCGCGTACCGGAGCCAGCACTTCGAGCTCCGGCGCCAGGGTGCGCATCGCCACTTCGAAGCGCACCTGATCGTTGCCCGCCGCCGTGCAGCCGTGAGCGATCATCTGGGTGCCGAGCTTGCGCGCCATGTGCGCGATGGTCTGCGCCTGCATGACCCGTTCCGCGCCGACGCAGAGCGGATACATTTGACCGCGCTTCACGTTGCCCATGATGAGGAAGCGCAGCACCTGCTCGAAGTAATCCGCCCGCGCATCGATCTGGTGATGCTCCACGGCGCCGAGCGCTCGGGCGCGCTCGGCCAGCGTGCGGGCCGCGGCCGCGTCGATGCCGCCGGTGTCGACCGTCACGGTAATGATCGGGCGGCCGTAGTTCTCCTTCAGCCAGGGCACGAGAAAGGAGGTGTCGAGCCCACCGGAATAGGCGAGAACGATGGGCTGGTCGCCCTTCATGGGGACTGGATTGGGCATGGTCAGACTCTGAAGATGGCCTGCAGCCGGGCGACGAGGGAGTCCTGTGCGCCCGCGTTGGCGGTTGCGATGAAGATGGTGTCGTCGCCGGAGATGGTGCCGGCGACCTCGGGCCATTCCGCCCGGTCGATGGCGACGGCGACGCTTTGCGCCGCGCCGATGGTGGTCCTGATGACGGTGAGCGAGGACCCGGCGCGCCTGAGCCCGCGTACGAACTGCGCCAGCATGGCGAAATCGCCGTTGGTCCGGGAGACCTCGTCCGGGGGCAGCACGTACCGGCCGCTCGCCTTGAGCACGCCGAGGTCGCGCAGATCGCGGCTGACGGAAGACTGCGTCACCTCGAAGCCCTCCGTCTTGAGCAGACGCGCGAGGTCCTCCTGCCGGCGCACGTGTCCGTCGCGCAGGATGCGCACGATCGCCTGGCGGCGCTCGAGCTGCTGGGCGTCCATGGGGGCTCAGGAAGAAGCTTGCATAAACTTGCGCGTATTCTGCATATTAATGCGTACGCGTCAAGCTCATCGCGAAGGGCTCGGCCTCGGCTACTTCTCCACGCTGAACACCAGGTCCGCTCCCCTGATCTGGCCGGCCTCGGTGCGGATCGTCCAGTGATCGCCCAGGCTGTAGCGCAGGCGGATCGCGTTCAGCTGCTGGGTGAGGCCGACGCCGTAACTCACGTAGAGGCGCGGCGAGAGATACTTGCCGAGCACGAGCGAGGTCTCGTTGTTGAGATCGGTTTCCAGGCTGATGTCGGGCAGCCCGATGCGCGAGCCCAGCTGCTGCGCCAGGATCGCGCCACCCTGGGCCAGGAGCTCGTTGGCCGCGGTCGCCTGCTGATTCTGCTGCGTCGAGGCGGCCTGCATCATCTGCAGTCCGCCGCCGCCGCCGCCGGAAAGGATCAGGGACACGATCTGGGACTGCGGCAGCGAGGGATCGGAGAAGAAGGACATCTGCGGCTGCTGCAGGGTGCCGCGCACGTTGATCCCGGCGGTCACGTCGGGATAGCGCTTGATGGCGCGGATCTCGATGCCGGGATTCTCGATCGGACCGCCGGTGAAGATCAGCCGGCCGCGCTGTATCTCCAGCTTGCGGGCGTACGCCGCATACTCGCCCTTTTGCACCGAGAGCTCTCCGGTGGCGCGCGTGATCGCATCGTAACCGCTGCGCACCGTGATCTTACCGGCGAGTTGCCCCGTCAGTCCCATCGTGTCGATATTGACGTCGGGACCCAGCGTCATTGTGATCTGAGTCCTCACCTTGAAGCGATCGGCGGGATTCTGCGACTCCTGGCCGACGATCACCTCGTCCGAGGAGGAGGTCACGGCGCCAGTGAGGTCGGTCGGGACGATCTTGGCATAAGGCACGGCAACGCTGCCCGTGACATCGATCTCCCTCGCGGCCACCTTGAAGTCGAGGCTCGGTGAGGCGTCGATCTGCGCTTCCGGGATGTCCACGACCTCGAGGTTGGTGCCATCGAGATGCAGTTGACCGTAAGGCAGCGCATCGCGCCACTGAAGCTCCCCATTGGCATGCATCCGACCTTTGCCCGCCTGAGCCGTGCCGTCGAACGCAAGGCCGTCGTCGGTCAGGCGCGCCGTCAGCGCGATGTGTCGCAGCCGCAGATTGGTCCTGTAGAGGTCAGCCTCGCCGTTGGCGATGCCGAGGGTGCCGCTGAGATGCGGCGCGCCCACGGTGCCGCCGATCCGGGCGTCCGCCGTCAGGTCTCCCGCGGCCCGATCCAGCTCGGGGACGTAGATGGAGATGAGGTCGAGCTTGGAGGTTTGTCCCCGCAACTCGCCCGCGATCGGCATGTCCTGCCAGCGCTGCGCGCGCCGGCCGATCCTGAGTGTGCCCTCCAGCGTGCCGATCTCTCCCGACGTCAGGGATGCGGTGGCGTCGATCGACTCCGGCGTTGCCGTCGCCGTAAGGGTGCCCGAGCCGATGGAAGTTCGCTCGACCCGGCCGCTCGCCAGGCGGCGAGAGAGCACGGCGTGGCTCAGCTGCACGTGCAGCACGCCCTGAGCGGGGTTGCCCCCAGCGCCGAAAAGCCGCGCGCCGACGTCGATGTCGCCCAGGTATTCGACTGTCGGCGTGCGCCCTGCCGTCAATGTGCTCAGCGGCAGATGGCTGGCCGTCAGGGTGGTGGACCACGCAGCGGGCGTCCAGCTTCCCTCGGCACAGAGGTTGCCCGGAGTGCCAATCAGACAGAAGCGGCGGATGTCGGTCGCGGTCCGCGACACCTGCAGCGAGACCGGCTTTTCCAGATGCAGGCGCAAAGGCCTGTCGCCCGACATCTCGAAGGATTGCAGCTCGCCCCGGAAGATGCCGTTGCCGAAGCCGCCACGCGCCCTCGCCGTCAGCTGCAGCCCTCGCGCCTGGGCCTGGAGGCGGGCGACCGCCGCGGATGCCCGTCCCTCCAGGGTGAAGTCGAGGCTGTGCAAGGTGCGGCGGTGAAACCGCAGCTGCCGAAGATGCGCCGTGATCGCCGAGTGCCGGCGCGAGGTGGGATCGAAATCCACCTTGGCGTCGAAGCTCGCGAGCGACACGCCATCGTAGAGGATGCCTGTCCCGTCGGCGGTGGCGAGGATGTCGGGGCTGTCGAGGGGGCCGCGAACGGTGCCGCTCGCCTGCACGCTGCCGCGCGCACCCGCCGAGACGAGACTCAGGTCCTCCGCCCTCAACGCGAATCGCACATCGGCCGTGCGATCGATCCGGCCATCGAGCGCCAGGCGCGTGCGGCCCAGGCCCACTCGGATCCGCCGGAACGTCCAGGTGTCGCCCGCGCGGGTGAGCTCGCCACCGCCGCTCGCTGCCACGCCCCGCAGCCGCCCGCTCAGGTTGGAAAGCGTCACGCTGATCGGATCGTCCGCCTTGAAGCCGCGGCCCGAGATCGCCACGCCGAAATTGAGACTACCGGGCAGGTCGGGACGCCATTCGCCCGGATCGATCCCGGTCGCGTTGCCGCTGACCGTCCAGTGCTGCGCGGGCGCCCAGATCACCTCGCCGTGCAGCTCGGCGTGACCGCGCAGCAGATCCACGCCCGCGCGGCTGATGCTCACGCCATCGCTGTCCAACTTCCCCGCGACATTGGCGGGAACGGCGGGCAGCGCTGCGATCTGGGCCGTCCCTGCGGTCCGAAAGTCGTACGGCCGCACCCCCGAGAGCTCGAAGGTGCCTGCACTGCTGCGAAACGGCACGCTCCGTCCGACGAGCGGCCAGCGCAGGCTGCGCCAGCTGCCCCGCAGATCGAGACGCGGTCCTCCCGGGATGATGCCGATCGTCCCGGACGCCGTCGTCTGCGCTCCCGATGCGGCATGTGTGACGTCGATGCGCCGCGCGGTGATCACATGATCGGCGTATTCCCCATCGAACAGCACCTCGAACGGACCGGCCTTCAGCCCCGCCGGATCCAGCGTGCCGTCGGCAGCGAATCCGCGCCCGGCGCCGCTCAGCGCCAGCTTTCCGCTGATGGCCCCCAGCGCGCCGGTCAGGTGCCAGGCGCGCAGGTCGAACTTGCGGACCACCGCCTGCCCGCGCCAGTGCCAGTCGTGAGTGAGGTCGAGCAGCTCGCCGCTCAACGTGCTCTGGAAGGGAGTGAGAATCCTGCCGCTCACCGGCAGCTTGTCGAGATTGCCCGCGGCGTGCGCCGTCAGCGTCCAGGCGGGCTGGTCGTGCGGTTGCCATGTGATCCGGCCACTGGCGGCAAGCTGCAGCGGCTCGCTCGCGTGCAGCGAGCCGCTGGCGGCGAAATGCACCTCGCCCATCTGCAGCTGCGCCTGCCGGAACCGGATGTCCTGGTGATGAAGCACCGCGGAGCCGTCGATCGCGGAGCCCGTGAGCCGTGTGCCGTCCGGGACCACCAATACCGCGCTGCGGATGCTCGCGTGTCCGATCTCGATGGTCAGCCAGCGCGGCACGAACTGCGGCACATGGGGGACACCCGGCGGCGGACTCGTCGGGCGCTTCACCCGGATGTACACGCTCTCGACGCTCGTGTCGGGTGAGCGGATCTCCTGCCAGAGAAGCGGCTCCAGCAGCACCCGGCTGTAGATCCCGCGGATCTCCAGATGCACCCGCTCCTGATCGATCTCGACCAGCCCCGCCCGTACGCCGCCCGCAATGGTTCCGCTGACGTCCTCGATGCGAATTCCGACGCGGCCGAAGTGCGCCGGCAGATGGCGGACCACGAACCGCAGCCCGGACTGCGTGAAAAGGACGGAGTAGAGCGCGGCGCCAGGCAGGCCGAGCGCGACGAGGACGAAGACGGCGGTGGCGAGCAGCAGGAATCGGCGCATCGACGGCTACCGCGCTCTCACAGCTTGGGCGAGAAGTTGATATAGAGCCGCGGGCTACCCGGCTCCGACAACGGCTGACCGACGTCGATGCCGAGGGTCAGCACCGGAAGTCGGACGCGGAATCCGATCCCGGCGCCGTACTCGAGAAGTCCGTGGCACACCTGCTGGCCCGTTCCTGATGCGGCACACTGCGCGCCGAAGTGATTGAAGGCATTGCCGTAATCGAAGAACGCGGCCACGCCGAAGTTCCGCGGCAAGTCACGATCGATCTCCACCGTGCCGGTGATCACGTCCTTGCCGCCGGCCTTCGCGAGGTCGCAGATCTGATTGCCGGCAAGGCAGTACCGCTGCGTCGGCGACAGGTCGTTGTAGGCAAATCCGCGCACGCTCCCCTCGCCGCCGGCGAAGAAGCGCAGCACGGGCGGCAAGTCGTCGAAATGCGAGGCGAGGGTCGCCCCGAGCTCATCGCGCAGCAGCAAGTGCCATCTCGGTGCCAGCGCGAATACACGCTCGAGCTCCACATGGATTTGCAGGAAGTTGGCCTTCGAGCCGAACGCGCCCTGTGAGCCACGCAGCTCGGCATAGACCCCGTGCTCGAACATCGGCTCGCCGAGATACCCCTTGGGCACGGAGGCGACATCCACGCCGGGCACCAACATGTCGCTGCTCGGGATACCGATCGTGACGTTGGCGCCGGCCGCCGTCGTCTGCACGGTGCCGGTCGAGTGCATGGCATTGACGAACCATATCGTCTGCCATCGCCCAGTCACACGGGTGACGCTCGGGCCCATGGACATGGTGCGCGCATCGACGTCCGCCAGCTGACGCTGCTCCACGGTGGCAGCCAGGGTCAGGTTCTCGACGGCGGGGTCTCCAATCGGAATGATATAGCGGCTCTGCAGGCTGTATTTGGTCAGCTGGGCCGCCTCGATGTCGACGCTCATCTTGTGGCCGTACGAGTTGACTCTCCGATCCTGCCAGCTGACGATGCCGCGCGCGCCCGTATCGGTGGCGTAGCCGGCCGCCAACGAGTAGACGTTGGGACGGCCGCGTTTGGCGTGGATGCTGACCGGTACGGTGTGATTGGCGCGATCGGGTGTTCCCGTCAGGACCTCCAGATCGGTGAAGTACTCCGTGTCATCCAGCGCGAACTGCGTACGCAAGACCTCGGTGAGATCGAAGGGATCGCCCTGCCGGTAGCGAAGATACCGCCGAACCAGCTTCTCGCGCACCGCATTCTGCTCGATGGTGGTGGCGCCGAAGCGATAGCGCACCCCGGTAGACAGCTCCAGAGCGATGCTGGCCGTGTGCGCGCCCGGGTTGACCAGCAGCTCGTGGCGGGTCAGCGTCGCATCGAGGTAGCCATAGGTCGCGGCGGTGCGCAGGAGGTTGCTCTTGAGGCTCTCGTACTTCGCCTGGTCGAGCACCTCTCCGGTATGAAACGGCAGCTCGGCTGTGATGTGAGTGAAGAGCGGACTGGCGGCTCCCGGCCCCAGGACACGAACGTCCACCTTGCGCAGTATCACGGGCTCACCCGGATCAATGGTGATGGCGACCTGCCAGTCGCCGGGACCGGCAGAGCTCACGCTCGAGCGCACCTGGGGCTGGAAGTACCCGAACGGGCGCAGGGCCGACCCGACCTCGCGGGGAATGCGGGTTTGCAGCCGCTCGACGGTATCGCGAGTCAGGTGCTTGCTGGACTGATAACGGGAGAAGCTCAGGAAGGCCAGTACGTTCTTGCGCAGGGGGCCGTGCACGCCTCTCACCGTGATGGTGACGCCGGCGCGCGCCAACGGTGCGGCCATGACCCAGGCCATGAGCAATGCGAGGACGCCCGAGGCTCGCCATCGCGGCCGAGCCCCGTGTAACGAATTGCATTGCCCCATTTTGCGTGCGACGAGCTCGGGCAGCGGTTAAACGCGGATTGTAAGACGTGACCGCGCGCCGGGGGGGTGGTTCCTGGATCCATGGGCCCGCATCGCGTAGCCCAAGGCCCGTCCGAGATCCGACAATGCGAGAAGGTGCGCGCCAGGGAACGGAGGCTCAATCATCCGCTTCCGGGGCCGGCCAGGCACCCGGGTCCAGGCGGTATTCGCACTCGCCGCTGCGGCTGCCTGTCGGGTCGAAGCGGCGCTCGGACAGGTAGGCCCGACCCGAGGGCTCGATGGCGACGATGGTGGAGCAGCGCGTGCCGTAGCGCTCGTTGAGGACAAAGGGAGAGGAGAGAGTCCGCTCCCATTCGGGCGCGAGGCCGGTGCTCGGCAGGTCCTCATCGTCGCCGGCCGGCCGGCGATCCTCGAGCAGTGCGAACAGGCCGCCGTCCTGCGCGCTGCCGCCCGGGAGCCAGCTCTCGAAGCCCTGCCGAACCCGCCGCAGTTTGGGCCAGGGCGTATCCAGCCGCTCGTTGGACAGTCCGTAGACCCCTGGCGGCAGCCGCTGCGCGAACGGGGTGCCGCGGTTCGAGGCGTACCAGAGGGACTCGCCGTCGGCCAACAGCAGGTTGAATCCTCCATAGCCGCTGGCTGCTGCCTCCAGCGCATGGAGGTACGCGCCCGGCCCCTCCGTGCCGGCGAGATATCGTGGGATGAGCTCGCCCCGGCTGGGCGCGCCGGCGGGTGCTGGCGCCAGGTCGCGGAAGTTGGTCACGACCCCGAAGCGGCGCCGGGCATCGATCCCCAGCCAGGTCCCGCCTGCGCGCAGATCCCGTCCGGCGAGCAACCCGGCTGCACCCGGCCAGGGGGCAAGCGGCGCGGCAGGCCGGTCGTGGTACTCGTCGCGATTGGCGGCGACCACGAGCCGGTAGCGCGGGTGCGCGTTCCAGGCGAGCACGAGCAGGCACATGCTGCTCTACTTGCCTTCCATCCAGGCGCCGATGAGGCGGCGGGAGATCGAATGCGCGGGCGGCAGCAGGGCCTTGCCGGCGCGGATCTCCTCGCGCGAGAACCAGCGGGCATCCTCGAGCTCGCCGTCGCCCCGGGCCGGGCTGTCCGGCCGCGCCCAGGCGCGAAAGCCGACCATGATGGAGGCCGGAAACGGCCAGGGCTGGGAGGAGTCGTAGCGGGCGCGGTCCACGGGCACTCCGGTCTCCTCCATCACTTCCCGCGCGACGGCATCCTCCAGGCTCTCGCCTGGCTCCACGAAGCCGGCAATGGTCGAGTAGCGGCCCGGCGGCCATGTCGCCTGCCGCCCGAGGAGCGCGCGATCCCCGTCGGTGACCAGCACGATGATGGCGGGGTCGATGCGGGGAAAGAACTCCTGCGCGCAGCCCTCCCTGGAGCAGCGCATGCAGTGTCCCGCGCGCCGGGGGACCGTGGGAGCGCCGCAGGCGCCGCAGAACCGCTGGCGTGCGCGCCAGATGGAAAGCGCCCGGGCGTAGGCGAGGAGGCCGGCCTCGTCGCCGGCGAGTAGCGGCGAGAGCGGACGCAACTCCTCGAACGAGGCCTCGGCGGGCAGCTCCAGCGATGCCTCGTCCTCATCCCCGACCTCCACCAGGACGCAGCGCCGTTCCCGGAACCATCCGAGAAGCACGAGCCGGCTCTCATCGACGGCGGCGGCCGCCTCCCCGGCCTCGAGAAAGGCGATGCGCGGCTCCGGCTGGGTGTAGATCAGCTGCCGCGAGCCGCGACCGACCAGATAGAGCGTGCGCGGATCATCGAGCGCCGTGCGCGCCCAGTCCGCCTGGGTGCGCTCCTCGGCGCGGCGGTCGATGTAGGGACCGGAGAAGAAATTCGGCCGATCGGAGTCCATGAGCCGATTATTGTCCATGGAGCCGGATCCCGGCAGCCCATCGCCCACGGCAGTGGACCCGGACGGTCGCTGCCCCGCGCGGCGGGTGCCTGCGGGATCGTCCTCATCAGAGCGCGGCGAAGCAGTGATGGCAGCGCCTCTGCCGGACCGGGAAGCGCTCGACGGCGAGGAGACCCCCGCACTCGCTGCATCTGCCCAGGCGAAGCTGGTCGCCCCGCGCCAGGCATTCGGCGAGGAAGCGCCCGTACTCCAGGGAGATGCTGGCCGCCGGAACGACGACGGTGTAGGTCTCGTAGGCGGTGCAGAGCATGTGGCCGCGGGCAATGTCCGGCAGGGCGGCCGCCGCCGCCGGCGAGGGCTCCTCTGGCACCAGTTCCGCAAGAGCAAAATAGCTCGCCAGAACGGAGGTTTCCTGTTGGATCCTCACTGATCGGGTGAAGTAGGCCGCCTGGTGGGGCGACTTGCCGCGATGGCGGGGAACATAACAGGCGGCGCGGCCCAGATAGGACCGATAGAGCTTGCGGATGCGATCATCGCTGAGGCCGGTCCAGACGCGGATCGTCCGGGTCCGGGCCTCGTGTGTCAGGAGGCGCAGCGCCAGCTCGAGGCGCTCCCGATCGCGGTCGTAACGGTCTTCCGAGATGCGCATGGGCGGTTCCCCTGTCTGTTCTGGCTGCCGCAACGAGATCCTCCGCTATTGTTGGGAATTCTTTCCCAGAACACAACAGTTTATTTTTGGGCAAAAATGCCCAATTTCTGCTGTTGCCTTCGGCTGCGCGGCGAGTACCATGCGGGGAGGCGCTATGGCGAGGAGTTGCTGTCATGTTGCGTACAGAAGCGTTCTCGGCGTTGGAAATCCGCGCTCTCAGCCGCGGCTGCTGGCTGCGGCGGGAGACGCTCGAGGATCTGACCGACGTCAATTACCGGTGTCTCGGGTTGTTCGCGGAGCAGGTCCTGGCCCTGGGCCCGAATGGCCCCCCGGCGCTGCGCCAGGTCGGGGATCTATGGCGGGCGCTCGGCGAGCGCTCCCGCCGGCAGGCGGCCGCCTGTCCGTATCTGCTGATCGATGCCTGCTTCGGGGAGCCGCAGCGCTGGCGATGGCTGAGCGGTTCGCAGATCGCCGATGGATCGGGCCCTCCCTCCTCTCCCGCATTCTTCACCGTGCCGCAGACCCCCGCGGTGGCACGGACCGTCTTCGTCTACGCCTGGTCGCTGGTCGGCAAGCATCCGGACGGGGCGCGGCTGATCCTCGGCATTCACCCGCACTGCGCGAGCGTGCTGCGCGCCTGCACCGTGCCGCAGGTGCATGAGCTCGCGGAGCGCCATGCGGGCTGGCTGCGGCCGCGCTGGCTGAAGCGCTTGCGGTTATGGCGGGAGATGCTGGTGGCCGCGGCGGAGGACAATGTGGCGGCGCTCGAGCGCACGCGGATGCAGGGACTGCAGATGCTGGCCGCCGAGGCCTGGGATGCTGCCCGTCGGAGCCGGCTGGTGGCGTGGGATTGTCTCTCGACCTCTTCAGCGCAGCTGCAGTGAGTCGATCAGGCTGAGCAGGGCGTCGGGCGCAACAGGCTTGACCAGGTGATGGTCGATGCCTGCTTTGCGGGAGCGCAGGCGGTCGTCCTCCTGGCCGTAGCCAGTGATCGCGATGAGCATGGCGTCCTTGGCCTGGGGCATCTCGCGCATGCGCTCCGCCAGCTCGTAGCCGTCCATCCCGGGCAGACCGATGTCGAGGAATATGGCCTCGGGCTGCCACCGCTGCGCAGTCTCCAGCGCGCTCGGGCCGTCGTAGGCGAAAGCGACCTCGTGGCCCCACATTTCAAGCAGCATCGACATGCTCTCGGCGGCGTCCTTATTGTCGTCAACGACCAGCAAGCGACGCTTCGGTGTGTTCATGACCTTGTGATCCTCCGAAAAAGGTCCGTGCGACTGAGTGGCCGTCCAAAAAAGCCCTGCCACTGGCCGTCCTTGGCGGCCGGCACCCCGCCCGCGCAGTCCGCGGGGGCGCTCGCGGGTTCAGCGCCGCGAGTCCCTCAATAGATGTCGATCTTCCGCAGCCCGGTGGAGTCGCGGGCGCCGCGAAACATGCCTTCGGTGCTGAAGTCCGTGACGATCCCTCCGCTGCGGTCGATGGCGATGACCCCGCCTTTTCCGCCCAGCTCAGGGAGCCTCCTGTGCAGCAAATCGTATACCGCCTCGCGTAGAGTGAGGCCCCGGTACTCGACGGCCGCGCAGATGTGGTGTGCGGCGACGGCGCGGATGAAATATTCGCCATGTCCCGTAGCGGAGACGGCACAAACTCCATTCCTGGCGTAAGTCCCGGCCCCCACGATCGGTGAGTCGCCGACCCGGCCCCGACGCTTGTTCGTCATACCGCCGGTCGAAGTGGCGGCGGCGAGGTCGCCGGCGGCATCGAGCGCGACCGCCCCGACGGTCCCCTGCGAGGAGGGGATGAGATCCGAGACCGGCCGCCCGCTGCGCTCGCTGTCGAGCTGCGCCAGGCGCTCTTCGGTGCGGAACCAGGCGTTCGGGACGAGCTCCAGC
Organism: Steroidobacteraceae bacterium; assembly: GCA_035713045.1. Taxonomy (GTDB): domain Bacteria; phylum Pseudomonadota; class Gammaproteobacteria; order Steroidobacterales; family Steroidobacteraceae; genus 13-2-20CM-66-19. Next base: position 36,284 of record DASTAC010000151.1, on the reverse strand, counting down.
CCTTCCTCCAACGCGAATTCCTCGGCTCCCGAGCCGACCAGCAGCACGTGGCGGGACTTCTCCATCACCCGGCGCGCCAGCTCGATGGGGCTCCTCACGTGCCGCACGGCCGCGACGGCGCCCGCGCGCTGCTGCCGCCCCTCCATGATGGCCGCATCGAGCTCCGCGGCCCCTTCGTGGGTGAGGGCGGCGCCCCGCCCCGCGTTGAAGAGGGGGTTCTCCTCGAGCGTCCGTACGGCGGCGGTGACCGCATCGAGGCTGGAGCCGCCCTTCTCGAGCACGGCGTACCCCAGATCGAGCGCGGCCGCGAGGCCCTCGCGGTAATGTCTCTCGCGGTCGGCCGTGAGCGTGGCCCGCGGCACCGCACCGGCACCGCCGTGGATGGCAATTGAGTACATGAGAATCCTCGGCCGCGGGCGCCGGCGGGTCCGAATACCTCTGCGAACCCCTCCTCGCGCGTGGCCACTGCTCCAGGAAACGCTATTATCCGAGGGGATTTTACCGACGAAGGTTCTCATGCCGCAGGGGATTCGAAGCATTCTGGTCGCCAACCGTGGCGAGATCGCCATCCGGGTCATGCGGGCCGCAAGCGAGCTCGGTCTGCGCACCGTCGCCATCTACTCGCAGGAGGACCGCTTCTCGCTGCACCGCACCAAGGCGGACGAGGCCTATCTCGTCGGCAGCGGCAAGGGTCCGATCGAGGCCTACCTCGATATCGAGGACATCCTGCGCATCGCGCACGAGGCCAGGGTGGATGCCGTGCATCCGGGGTATGGCTTTCTCTCCGAGAACCCCGAGTTCGCCCAGGCCTGCGCAGCCGCGGGCATCGTGTTCGTGGGCCCGAGAGCCGAGACCATGCGCGCGCTCGGCAACAAAGTGGCGGCCCGCAATCTCGCGACCGCCGCGGGCGTGCCGGTCATGCCGGCCACACCGCCGCTGCCGCCCGCTCTGGAAGACTGCCGGCGCCTGGCGCACGAGATCGGGTATCCGGTGATGCTCAAGGCGAGCTGGGGAGGCGGCGGCCGCGGCATGCGCATCGTCGAGAGCGACGAGCAGCTGGTGGAGCTGCTGCCGGTCGCCCGCCGTGAGGCGAAGGCGGCGTTCGGCAACGACGAGGTCTATCTCGAGAAGCTCGTGCGCCGCGCCCGGCACGTCGAGGTGCAGATCCTCGGCGATGCCCATGGCGGCCTGGTGCATTTATTCGAGCGCGACTGCACGGTGCAGCGTCGCAATCAGAAGGTCGTGGAGCGCGCGCCCGCGGTATTCCTCGGCGACGCGCAGCGGGCGCAGCTGTGCGAAGCGGCGCTCGCCATCGGTCGGGCCGCGCATTACCTCAATGCCGGCACGGTGGAGTTTCTGCAGGATGCCGACAGCGGCAGGTTCTACTTCATCGAAGTGAACCCCCGGATTCAGGTCGAGCACACCGTCACCGAGTGCGCGACCGGCATCGATATCGTCAAGGCGCAGATCCGCATTGCCGACGGCGCGCGGCTCGGCACGCCCGAGAGCGGTGTGCCGCCGCAGGAGGAGATCCGGATCGGGGCGCATGCGATGCAATGCCGCGTGACTACCGAGGACCCGGAAAACAACTTCATCCCGGATTACGGCAAGATCACCGCATACCGAAGCCCCGCGGGCTTCGGCGTGCGCCTGGATGCGGGCACGGCGTACACCGGGGCGATCATCACTCGCTCGTACGACTCGCTTTTGGTGAAGGTCACGGTCTGGGCTCCGACCCCGGAGGAGACGATCGCCCGCATGCACCGGGTGCTCTGGGAGTTCCGCATCCGGGGAGTGGTCACCAACCTGCGCTTCCTCGATCAGGTGATCATGCATCCCCGGTTCGCGGACGGCGGGTACACCACCCGTTTCATCGACGAGACGCCGGAGCTCTTCCGCTGGCCGCGCAAGCGCGACCGGGCGACGCGCATCCTGACCTACATCGCCGAGACGATCGTCAACGGCAATCCGGAGACCCGCGGCCGGCCGCGCCCGGCACGGCTCGAGACGCCGAAGCTGCCGCACGCGGTTCTCCCCGATCCGCCGCCCGGCACCCGGCAGAAGCTCGAGGCGCTGGGACCTGCGCGCTTCGCGCAATGGATGCTCGCGCAGGAGCAGGTGCTGCTCACCGATACGACGTTGCGCGATGCGCATCAGTCGCTGCTCGCCACGCGCATGCGTACCGCCGACATGGCTGCCATCGCGCCGTACTACGCGAGCCTGCTGCCGCAGCTCTTCTCCCTGGAGTGCTGGGGCGGAGCCACTTTCGACGTGGCGATGCGATTCCTGAAGGAGGACCCCTGGCACAGGCTGACCCTGCTTCGCGAGCGGGTGCCGAACGTGCTGCTGCAGATGCTCCTGCGGTCGGCGAACGCCGTCGGCTATGCCAACTATCCCGATAACGTGGTGCGGTTCTTCATCGCGCGTGCCGCCGAGCGCGGCATCGACGTCTTCCGCATCTTCGACTCGCTCAACTGGGTCGAGAACATGGCTGTGCCCATCGAGGCGGTGCTCGAGTCCGGCAAGCTCTGCGAGGCCGCGATCTGCTACACCGGCAATCTCAGCGACCCGCACGAGAAGAAGTACACCCTCGATTATTACCTGCGGCTCGCGCGCGAGCTGAAGGCCGCCGGGACTCATGTGCTCGGCATCAAGGACATGGCGGGATTGTGCCGTCCGCGCGCCGCCTACACGCTGGTGAAGGCGCTGAAGGAGGAGATCGGGCTGCCGGTGCATTTCCATACCCACGACACGAGCGGCATCGCCGCCGCCAGCGTCCTCGCCGCCATCGAGGCCGGCGCCGATGCGGTGGACGGCGCCATCGATGCCATGAGCGGCCTGACATCCCAGCCCAACCTGGGCTCGATCGTCGAGGCGCTGCGCCATGGCCCACGCGATTCCGGGGTCGATCCGGCGAAACTGCGGCTGCTGTCCTCCTACTGGGAGCAGGTGCGCAGGCTCTACGCCGCGTTCGAGAGTGACATCCGCTCCGGCGCCTCGGAGGTCTATGTGCATGGCATGCCGGGTGGCCAATACACCAACCTGCGCGAGCAGGCCCGCTCTCTCGGCATCGACAACGCGCACTGGCCGGATGTCGCGCAGGCGTATGCTGACGTAAACGAGATGTTTGGCGACATCGTCAAGGTCACCCCGACTTCCAAGGTGGTCGGCGACCTGGCGCTGCTCATGGTGACGAGCGGCCTGACGCCGCAGCAGGTGCTCGACCCGCACGTCGACGTACCCTTTCCGGCATCCGTGGTGCAGCTCTTTCACGGCGATCTCGGCCAGCCTTACGGCGGATTCCCCCAAGCGCTGCAGCGCAAGGTGCTGAAGGGCGCCGCGCCGCTCACGCAGCGGCCGGGCGCGCAGCTGCCGCCCGTCGACCTCGAGGCCGAGCGCGCCGGGATCCAACAGAAGCTCACGCGTCCGGTCACCGATGACGATCTGGCCTCATACCTGATGTATCCGCGCGTATGGCTCGACTATGCTGCCGAGCGTGCGCAGTACGGGGACGTCGGGATTCTGCCGAGCGCGGTGTTCTTCTACGGCATGGAGCCGGGCCAGGAAGTGACCGTCGAGCTGGAGCGTGGAAAAACGCTCATCGTGCGCTACGTGACCACGAGCGATCCGCACGAGGACGGCACCCGGACGGTCTTCTTCGAGCTCAACGGTCAACCGCGCTCCGTGCGCGTGCCCGACCGCAGCCAGGTCGCCACGCGGCCGCCGCAGCGCAAAGCCGAGCCCGGCAATCCGAGGCAGGTGGGGGCGCCGATGCCGGGAACCATCGCCACGGTCGCCGTGGCGGCCGGCCGCAAGGTCGCGCGCGGCGATCTGCTCGCGACGCTCGAGGCGATGAAGATGGAGACCGCGGTCCGCGCGGAAATCGACGGCGAAGTTGCGGAGGTGCTGGTCAGCCCGGGGCAGCAGGTGGACGCGAAGGACCTGCTGGTGCTCCTGAGTTGAGCGTCCCTCATGGACGCATGAGAAATCGGAGGTAAAAGGCTGCGAAGATCAGGACGATGGCGACGTTCACCAGCAGGCGTTCCCAGAGTCGGTGCCTGAAGAATGCGAAATCCACGGCAACGATGACGGCCACCATCGCCGTCACGTAAAGCGCTGCGGCCAAGTGCCTGCTCATCGGGACCTCTCAAGCTCCCAGGAACATCCGGTAGGCCGGATTGTCGGTCTCCTCCGCGTAAGCGTAGTGCAGATCGTTCAGATGCTGCAGAAAATCCGGCCGCTCGGCCGCGGGGACCTGGATGCCCGCCAGCACTCGGCCGTAGTCCGAGCCGTGGTTGCGATAGTGGAAGAGGCTGATGTTCCAGCGGCCGCCGACGGCCTGCAGGAACCTGAGGAGCGCCCCGGGGCGCTCCGGAAATTCGAAGCGGTAGAGCAGCTCGTCGCGGATGCCGCGGGCGCGGCCGCCCACCATGTACCGCACGTGCAGCTTCGCCATCTCGTTGTCGGTCATGTCGGTGACCGTGTAGCCGCCATCCCGTAATGCGCGCACGACGGCATCCTTCTCCGCCCGGCCCTGCGCCAGCCCGAAGCTGACGAAGATCTGCGCGGCCTGCGCGCTTTCGTAGCGGTAGTTGAATTCCGTGACGTTGCGGTTGCCGAGGACCTCGCAGAACCGCAGGAAGCTGCCCGGCCGCTCCGGTATGGTGACCGCGAGCAACGCCTCGCGCTCGCCGCCGAGATCGGCGCGCTCCGCCACGTGCCGAAGGCGGTCGAAGTTGATGTTGGCGCCGCTGTTGATCGCGGCGATGCGCTTGTCGCGCCAGCCCTCGCGGGCGACGAGCTTCTTCAGCCCCGCCACCGCCAGCGCGCCGGCGGGCTCCACGATCGAGCGGGTATCCTCGAACACGTCCTGAATGGCGGCGCAGATCTCGTCCGTGTCGAGCAGTACGATCTCGTCCACGTGACCGCGGCACAGCGAGAAGGTTTCCTCGCCGACCCGCCTCACCGCGACGCCGTCGGCGAAGATGCCGACGCGATCCAGGGTAATGCGCCGCCCCGCCTTCAGCGATTCGTACATCCCGGCGGCATCCTCCGGCTCCACGCCGATGATGCGGATGTTGGGATAGAGGTATTTCACGTACACCGCGATGCCGGCGATGAGGCCACCGCCTCCCACCGGCACGAAGATCGCGTCGAGGTTGCCGCCGGTCTGTCGCAGCAGCTCCACGCCGATCGTCCCCTGGCCCGCGATCACGTCCGGATCGTCGAACGGATGGACGAACACGAGATTGCGCTCGCGCGCGAGCTCGAGCGCCCGCTCGAGCGCCGAGTCGTAGTCGTCCCCGTGCAGCAGGACCTCCCCGCCGAGATCGATGACCGCCTGCACCTTGATGCGCGGAGTGGTTCGAGGCATCACGATCGCGGCCGGAATCCCGCGCCGCCGGGCCGCCAGCGCTACGCCCTGCGCGTGATTGCCAGCCGATGCACAGACCACTCCGCGCCTGGCCGCTGCGTCGGACAGGTGCGCGATGCGGTTGTAGGCCCCCCGCAGCTTGAACGAGAACACCGGCTGCAGGTCCTCGCGCTTGAGGAGCACGTGGTTGCCGAGACGGCGGGAGAGGCGGGGCGCCTCCTCCAGAGGCGACTCGATCGCGACGTCATAGACGCGCGCCTTGAGGATGCGCTCGATGTAGGGACTGGCCATGCCGCCAGCTTAGCGAAAACCGGCGGCAAGCGGGGCGCCCGGCGATCGGCGGGACGCCCCGTCAATGACGGTCGGGCTTGCCCGCGGGTCTTTCCACCAGCGGCGGCCGCTTGGTGGCCGCCGTCTGTCGGGCGTTGATCAGCGCGGCCTCCGTTTCCGAAGGCGGCGCCTCCGGCAGCTCCACGACGCGAAACGGCGGGCGATCCGGATACTTCTGCAGCAGCAGAGGCATTGCCACGTTGTACACCGGCGTGCCGGTGCTCGTTCGCCCTTCCGGCGTGCCGTGATGCGCGTGCCCGTGAAAGACGATATCGACCGGGTGCCGGTTGAGCGGCTCCTCGAGCCGGCTCGTGCCGAGGTACGGGAAGATCTCGAGCGGCTCGCCCTCGACCGTGCCGCGGACCGGCGCGTAGTGCAGCAGCGCGATCCGCTGCCGGGTGCGCAGCCGCGCCAGCGCGCCCTCGAGCTTCAGCCCCTCATCGATCGCTTCCTGCACGAACCGCTTCGTCACCTGCTCCCCCCAGGCGCCAAGCGTTGCGCGGCCGAAACCGCCCGCGAATCCCTTGGCGCCGGCGATGCCGATCCCGCCGATCTCGTAGGCCTCGCCGTCGAGGATCTTCACGCCGGCATCCGTCAGTATCCGACAGACCTCCTCCTGCTGGCCGGACTCGAAATCATGGTTGCCGAGCACCGCGACGATGGGGATCCGCACCACGGCGTTCAGCTCCTTCGCAAGTATCATCGCCTCCTCGCGCAAGCCGTAGTCCGTGAGATCGCCGCACAGGAGCAGCAGGTCCGCATGGTCGTTGACGGGCGCCAGGAGCGGCTGCAGCGCTCCCTGCGAGGTCTTCTTCACGTGCAGGTCACCGGTCGCGGCCAGGCGCATGGCTTGCTTGGGCTCCTTCGGTAGTTGCTGCCACGGAGCAATCCGCATGCCGCCGAGCGATGAGCGTGAGGGAGAGCTCGACGACCTCGCCCAAGGCTTCTATCTGCGCACCGTCAGCCTGCTCCTCGATGCCGGCATCCCGTTCCTGGTGGGCGGGGCATATGCCCTCAAGTACTACACCGGCATCGAGCGACACACGAAGGACCTCGATGTCTTCGTGCGTCGCGAGCATTATGGCGATGTCACGAAGGTGCTCGGCGACGCCGGCATCGAGACCGAGCTGGCGTTTCCGCACTGGCTCGGCAAGGCGAGCTGCGAGCACGGCTCGATCGATGTGATCTTCAGCTCCGGCAACGGGCTGTCGCAGGTCGATGACGCGTGGTTCGATCACGCCGCCGCCGGGTCGGTGCTGGGAGTGGACGTGCGCCTCTGTCCTCCGGAAGAGATGATCTGGTCGAAGGCATTCATCACGGAGCGCGAGCGTTATGACGGCGCCGACATCATGCATCTGCTGCTCGCTCTTGCCGAGCGGCTCGATTGGCGCCGGCTCCTCCTCCGTTTCGATGCCCACTGGCGCATACTCCTCACCTACCTCAATCTCTTCGGTTTCGTCTATCCGTCGGAGCGAGCCCGCGTTCCCGCCTGGGTCATGACGGACCTCATCGAGCGGTTGAAGCGTGAGTTGCGTGCGCCGCCTCCGGCCCGGCGGGTCTGTCAGGGAACGCTGCTCTCCCGGGAGCAGTATCTGACCGACGTCGGCATGTGGGGATTCGAGGACGCGCGGGTGACGGTGGCCGGATCCATGACCGTGGATGAGGTCGCGCACTGGACGCGCGCGATCAGCCCCGAGGGCAAGTAAGCCGTCGGCGCTTCCTGATACGCGCCGATGGGCCTCGCAGCGGCCGCGCTGTGGGGCGCCGGGCCGCAATCGGATCGCAGCCGCACCGATGGCCTAGCGCAGAAAGGCCTCCAGAGCCTGGGCCGCGGCCTCGGGCGCCGTCTCGAACAGCGAGGAGCCGTGATCGCTCAGCTCGACCAGCCTCGCACGCGCGGGCACCTGACGTGCATGTCCCCTGTCGACGCCGACATCCTCCCGCAGGCGCAATACGAGGAGCGGAACGGAGAGCTGTGCCAGTCGCTGGAGCAACGCATAGCTGCGCTCTGCCGCCGCGGCGGCCGCGGCCTGGGTGCCGTTGTGCAGGCGCTCGGCCAGCGCCGCGCTCATCACCTCCGGCGTCGCGCCCGCTCCGCAATAGGCTGCGGCCCGGCGCCACTCTTCGAGCAAATGGGCGCCGTCGGGCGCCGCGGCCGGAGGCGAGGGCTCTGCCGCCTGCGAGCCGCCCGCAGGCGAGATGAGGACCAGGCGCCGCACCTGAGCCGGCCGCGTCGCCGCAAGCTCGGCGGCAACGAGCGCGCCGAAGCGGTGACCCAGCAGGTCGATCTGGCGCAGTCGCATCGTGTCGAGAAAATCACCGATCGCCGCTGCGTGCTCCGCGATGCCCGCCTGCGCGGGTGGCGGGTCGGAGTTCCCGAATCCGGGGAGGTCAGGGGCGAAAACGGAGCGCCCCGCCCCCGCAATCGCGAGAAATCGCTCGAACATCCGCCCGGAGAGCGGGCTCGAATGCAGGCACAGCAGGGGCGTTCCCTCCTCGAAGCCGCCGCCCGACGGTATCGCGTTGTGGACATGCAGCTGACCGTAGCGGCACTCGAAATAGCCGCGGCGGACGCGCGGGTTTCCCGGCGCGCCTGATTTCGCGCTGCCGGACCTCGCGGCGATGGCCGCCGGGCGGGAGGGAGATGCTTTGGGCATGGTGACAGGCGCGATTGTGCCGCAGCGGCGGTTCGGGTTTAAGCTATTTGAGCGATGCGATTCGCGGTGAAGTTTCCGGCTGCAGCGGCGGCGGGGCCCGTCCCGTGCCCGTCACTCGCGGGGTCGGGAGGCACTCCGGATCCAGCGCTTCCTAAAGAGAGGGGGGACCCATGCGCAACCTCGAAGTCAGGATCAGGCGGCCACCGGTCACGGCGGATGATTTCGAGGTGGTCTTGGGCGAGGCGCCGCGCCTGACCAACGGAGGGTTTCTTTGCCGCGCGCGATGGCTGGCGGTGGATCCATTCACGTGCGCGCCGTCAGGTGCCCCGGTGGGGGCATCGAGCACGGGCCCCAGGCCGGGCGAGGTCGTTCCGGCGCTCGGCGTCTGCGAAGTGCTGGAGTCCCGGCACGATGTCTTCGCGGCCGGGCAACTCGTGGTGCTCGAGTGCGGAATGCGGGAGCTCTGCGTATCCGATGGTCGGCATGCCTGCGCCCTGCATCCCGGTCAGTCGCCGGCATCCACTGCGCTCGGTCTCCTGGGTCCCGCGGGCATGGCGGCCTACTTCGGGCTGCTCGATCTCGCGGGGCTCACCGCGGGTGAGACCGTGCTGGTGTCCGCGGCCGCGAACGTGGCCGGAGCGATGGCCGCCCAGGTGGCGCGGATCAAAGGCTCGCGTGCGGTGGGCATCGATGGCTCCCGCGAGAAATGCGAGTGGGCGATCCGGCACGCCCGCTTCTCCGCCTGCATCAACCATCGGGAGGAGGATCTGGACGGCCGGCTGCGGCAGCTTGCGCCGCGCGGATTCGACATCTACTTCGACAATTCCGGGGGGGAGCTGCTCGAGACCGTGCTCTCGGGGCGGCACATGGCTCCGGGCGGCCGCGTCATTCTCAACAGCGTTGGGCAGGACGATCCTGCGGAAGTGTTGCGGCGCGCGGGCTACGCGCCGGGGGAGGTCACCGCCCTGCGGCTGAGTCCCGTTGCTTTCGAGCACCGCCGGGGCGAGTTTCTGAAGGATGCGATCGCCTGGTATGGCGCCGACCGGCTGGTGTGTCTGGAAGACGTGGCCGAAGGCATCGAGAGCGCACCCGCACAGCTCATCAAGGCGATGCGCGGCGAGAATTTCGGACGGCCTTTGATCAGGCTCTGAGGAGCCCGCCGCCTTCGCGGCGGGCTCCCATAGAGCACTGCTACCGGCGCCGTGCGGCCTTGCGCGCCGGCCGCTTCGCGGCCTTCCTTCGGGTGGCCTTGCGCGGCGGGGCGCGCTTTCCGGCCGCCTTCCTGGCGGCTGATTTGCGGGCGGGGGCGGCCGGCCGCTTCTTCGCCTTGGCAGCGGCGCGCCGGGCTGGGCGGACCGGAGCCTTGCGGGCGGCAGCTCGCTTGGCCGGACTTTTCCTGGCGGCGGCGGGACGGCGCTTGGCCGGCGCCGGTCGGCTCTTGCGGGGAGCCGGTTTCTCGGCCGGCGCGCTCGCTGCGGCCGCCTCGCGGGCAGGCTCGTGAACCGCGAAAGCGCCGCCCTGGGGATCCAGTATCTGCGCGATGCGGCTGCCGCCGGGGACTTCCATTGGCCCCCGTACCACCCGCCCGCCGGCCGCCTTCGCCGCGGCGGCTGCGCGATCCACGCTGGCGACCTCGATGTAGGTCAGCCAGTGTGGCGGCTTGGAAGCATCCATCACCTTGTAGATCCCGCCGATCTGAGCGCCGCCGTGCTCGACGAGCTGGTAGGTCCCCGCGGGGCCCATGTCATGAGCGGGTCCCCGGCTCCAGCCGAAAAGCTCGGTATAGAACGCGAGCGCGCCCTGCTGATCGCTCGTGGCGAGCTCGTGCCAGGAGAAATCGCCCGGGGGAGTGGCGCCCGCGGGCATGGGAGTCGGCGTAAAGACCGCGAAGGCGGCGCCCTGTGGGTCGGCGAGCACGGCGAAGCGGCCGACGTTGGCAATGTCGTCGGGCGCTTTCAGCACCTTGCCGCCGAGGCTCTGCGCGGCCGCCGCAGTGCCATCGACATCGGGCGTGCCGATGTAGACCAGCCAGCTCGGCGGGGCGCCGGCCTGGCGGGCCGCTTCAGGCTGGGCCATGAGGCCGGCGGCCGTCGCCTTGCCCGAGACCCACAGCGTGTAGTCGGGCAAGCCGGAAGACTGGGTCTTCCACGGCAGAACCCTGGAGTAGAAGGCGGCGGCGGACTGCGGATCGGTCGTCATCAGCTCGTGCCAGACGAATCGCCCCCGAATCTCAGCGTTGCTCATGTGAGGTTGCCTCTTCTTGACGAGCGGCGTCGATTTCCAACTCCCTACATTCTGCGCTCATGTGCGTTGCAGTTCCATGTCTGCGAAGGGCCACGGCTCATGCAGGCTGCAATGCGACGAAATCTCCTTCGAAGGTGGCCATGGGTCGGGCACCGCAGGCCAGGTGGGCGCGCAGCCTCAGGCGGGCGCGGCCCCGGCGCACGAGAGTGGTCCGGAACCGCTCCCAGGCGAGCTCGTCCGAGAAGCAGCACACCGCCTCGAAGTCGCCGGGGATGGGCCGCTCGTACTCCATCGTGCTGCGCTGAATCACCAGCCGACCGGGCAGCTCCGCACGCGCCATGCGAACGTGCAGCAGGGTCCAGGCGGCAAGGGTGGCGAGGGCGGCGGCGCTGCCTCCGAACACCGTGTCGGCGTGATTGACGTTCGGGGCGAGAGGCGCGGCGAGCTGCACCCTCTCGGGAGTCGCCATCCTCACCCGCACGCCCATTGCGGCGCAGAGCGGTATCTGCTCGTGCAGATAGCGCTCGAGCATGATTTCCGGGGCGTCGAATGACATCGCGCTCACATGATGCGCGGCCGCCGCCGTCCGAGATCGGGCCGGCGCCGCGGGAGGAGCCCTCCGGGCCTACCAGGTTCCGGTGTTCGGCATCGACATCCACGGCTCCGCCGGCGCCAGCGCCTCGCCGCGCTGCAGCAGCTCGATCGAGATCTGATCGGGGGAACGCACGAACGCCATCCGGCCGTCGCGCGGCGGGCGGTTGATCGTGACGCCGTGGTCTCTCAGGCGCGCGCAGGCGGCATAGATGTCGTCCACCGCGTAAGCCAGATGGCCGAAGTTGCGGCCGCCGGCATACGTCTCGGGGTCCCAGTTGAACGTCAGCTCGACCTGAGCCGATTCGTCCCCGGGGGCGGCCAGAAACACCAGCGTGTAGCGCCCTTGAGGGTAGTCCTTGCGGCGCAACTCCACGAGCCCCAGGGCGTCGCGATAGAAGCGCAGCGAGGCGTCGAGATCGGTCACCCGAACCATGGTGTGCAGGTACTTCACGGGCGTTCCCTCAAAACATTTCCGACGGGCCCGGCGGCTTGATGTCCACCTTGTGGCGCGAGGCGATGAAATCGCCGGTGATCATCTCCTCGTAGCTCTGACCCGGGCCCACCATCGGGTATACGCCCGCGTCAGGATCGATCATGACCTCGAGGAACGCCGGTCCTCCGAAGCCGATGAATTCCTCGACGACGCGCGGCACGTCTTCCTTGCGCTCGAGCCGTACCGCATAGCGGAATCCGTCCGCCTGCGCGGTGCGGATGAAGTCCTTCTTGTGCAGCGACTTGTCGCTGGCCGACAGCCGACCCTTGAAGAAGAGCTTCTGCCACTGCTTGACCATGCCGTCGCCGAAATTGTTGAGCACCACGACCTTGATGGGCAGGTCGTAGGTGGTCACGGTCTCGAGCTCGCCGATGTTCATGCGGATGCTCGAGTCGCCGTCAATGTCCACCACCAGCCGGCGCGGATGCGCGAGCTGGGCGCCGATGGCCGCCGGCAGCCCGAAACCCATCGTTCCCATGCTGCCCGAGGTCAGCCAGAGCCGCGGGCGGCGGAAATCGCAGTACTGCGCCGCCCACATCTGGTGCTGGCCGACGCCGGTGGTGATGATCGCCTCGCCACGGGTGCGCCGGTTGATCTCCTCGATCACGTAGTACGGTTGGATCAGCGGGCTCTCGCGATCGTAGCCCATGGCGTGGACCCGCTTGAGCTGCGCGAGCGCGGCGTGCCATTCCCCATAGTCGCGCCTGAATCCCGTGCGGCGGCCGTGCTCCGTCAGCGCGGTCAGCGCCTCGGCGAGAAGCCCCACGTGGCTCCATTGCACCCGCTTCACCTTGTTGATTTCCGCGCGATCGATGTCGAGGTGGACGATTCGCTTCGCGCCGCGCGCGAATTTCGCGGGCACGCCGGCCACTCTGTCGTCGAACCTCGCGCCGGCCGCGATGAGGAAGTCGCAGTCATCGACGGCGTAGTTGGCGAAAGCGGCGCCGTGCATGCCGAGCATCCGCATGGAGAGCCGATGGGTCGTGTCGATGGAGCCGATGCCCATCAGCGTGGTCACGACCGGAATGTCGAAGGCGGTGGCGAAGTCCGTGAGGGCGCCGGCCGCATCGGCATTGACCACACCGCCACCCGCATAGATCAGCGGGCGGCGAGCCTCCCCGAGCATCTCGAAGAAGCGCTCGGCATCCGCCGGCTCGATCGCGTGATCGGCCAGCTCCTTCATCCGGCGGCGGTAGCCCGGCAGCGACAGGGTGCCGGTGCCGTGGAAAACCCCTTCCCAGTTCTGCACGTCCTTCGGGATGTCGATGACCACCGGCCCCGGCCGTCCGGTGCGCGCCAGCTCGAAAGCCGAGCGGACCGTCGCTTCGAGCCGCTCGGGATCCGTGACCAGGAACACATGCTTGGCGACGGACCCCATCAGCGCCGCGACCGGTGCTTCCTGGAAGGCATCCGTACCGATCGATGCCCTGGCGACCTGACCGCAGATCACCACGATCGGGACCGAGTCTGCCATGCAGTCGCGAATCGGCGTCACGGTATTGGTCGCGCCCGGGCCCGAGGTCACCAGGCAGACGCCCACCCGGCCCGTGGCGCGCGCGAACCCGGCGGCCATGAAGCCGGCCCCCTGCTCGTTCGCCGGCACGATCAAAGGAATCTGCGCGCCGCCGCTACGGCTCTGCTCCTCGTTGAACAGGAACACCGCATCGTAAGTCGGCAGGATCGCTCCCCCGCTGTAGCCGAAGATGGCCTGCACACCCTCATCCGCCAGGATCTGCACGATCATCCGGGCCCCGGACATGGTCTGGCCTGCCAGCGGATGCGCGACGCCGAGGCCCTCCTGCGCGGAGCCGGGAGGCGCGCTGGAAAAGGGGCGGGGCTGGATGACGGTATCGCTCATGAGGAGCTCTCGAAATCTGCGCTCGATCGCGCGGGTGGCGGTCTCCTGAGACTAGCAGGTCGGTCCCCTGCACGAAAGACGGCCGGATTCCAGCGCCTTCGACGCCGCCCGCCCGATCCATTATTCTGCGGGGTACCCCCGGCACGACCGAAGCCCCATGCGTCATATCATCGCCATTCTGCTGCAGAACGAAGCCGGCGCCCTCAGCCGGGTCGCCGGGCTTTTTTCCACGCGCGGCTACAACATCGAGTCGCTTTCCGTCGCCCCCACGGACGATCCCACCGTCTCGCGCCTCACCTTGGTCACGACCGGCTCGGATGCGGTCATCCAACAGATCGTCAATCAGCTGAACAAGCTGGTGGACGTCGTCAATGTCGAGGACATGACGACTGGTGAGCACCTCGAGCGCGAGCTCATCCTGCTGAAGCTGCGGGTCCGGCCGGCGGATACCGATGCCATTCGAGGCTATGTCGTGCGCACGGGGGGCCGCGTGCTCGATCCTGCGCCGGATGGATTCATCGTGGAGCTCACCGCGAGCGAGGCGGAGATCGACAGCTTCACGGCCGATCTCGCCCGGAGCGCGGATCTCCTCGAGGTGGTCCGCAGCGGCGCCCTCGGAATCGGGCGCAACGCGCGCCAGCTGCGCGTCGTGCGCTGACCGGGTCGCGCAGGCACCGGGCATGCCATCCGTCAGCGATGCGGTCCCGAAGCGGGGCTCGGCGCAGGCCGTCGCGGCCTCGCCGCGGGCGCGGATCCTGATCGTAGACGACCTGCCCGATAAGCGCCTCGCCTACGGTGCGATCCTCGAGGGAATCGAGGCCGAGGTCGTCATGGCCGGCTCCGGCGAGGAGGCGCTCAGGCGCGTGCTCGAGGGCGAGTTCGCCGTCATTCTGCTCGATGTCAACATGCCGCGGATGGACGGGCTCGAGACCGCGGAGCTCCTGCGCCAACATCGCAACGCGCGGCATACTCCCATCATCCTGGTGACCGCGTACGCCGATGACGTGCAGAGCGCGCGCGGCTACGAGCTCGGCGTCGTGGACTACATCCAGGTGCCGATAGTTCCGCCCGTCGTGCGGGCGAAGGTCGAGGTCTTCCTGGATCTCTTCCGGACCCGGGCGGCGCTCGCCCGTGCAAACCAGGAGCTGGAGTCGCGGGTCGCCGCGCGCACCCTCGAGCTGCTCGAGAGCAACGAGCGGCTGCGGGCGGAGATCGAGGAGCGCCTGCGCGCGGAGAACGAGCGGGAGGATCTGCTCGCGCGTGAGCGGCTGCTGCGCGGGCAGGCGGAGGAGCTCAGCCGCCTGAAGGACGAGTTCCTGGCCACCATGTCTCACGAGCTGCGCACCCCGCTCAACGCGATCTTCGGATGGATCACGCTGCTGCGCACCCGCCGCCTGGATGAGGCGACCCAGGCCCGCGCGCTCGAGACGATCGAGCGCAATGCCCGCGCGCAGAAGCGCCTGATCGAAGACCTGCTCGATGTCTCGCGCATCGTGAGCGGCAAGATCGCCCTGGAGCTCGGCGACGTGGAGCCGCGGCGCGTGGTGGAAGGGGCGATCGCCACGATGGAGCCTGCGGCAAAGGCCAAGGACGTCAGGATCGTGCCCGTGCTGGGGCAGGTCACCGGGGCGATCCGGGGCGACTCCGCGCGCCTGCAGCAGGTCGTGTGCAATCTCCTGTCGAATGCCGTGAAGTTCACGGCGCCCGGCGGCCGGGTCGACGTAGAGCTCACGATGAGCGCGGGGCGGGTGCAGATCAGCGTCGTCGACACCGGCCAGGGGATCAAGCCGGAATTCCTGCCGCACGTTTTCGACCGGTTCCGGCAGGAGGACGGCTCGATCAGCCGCCGCCACGGCGGCCTGGGGTTGGGCCTGGCGATCGTGCACCACCTGGTGGAGCTGCACTCCGGGACGGTCGAGGCTCAGAGCGAAGGCGAGGGGCGGGGCGCCCGCTTCATCGTGCGTTTGCCCATTGGCTGACAGTCGGCCGCGGCGGGTCGCCGCACTCGAGCTTGCGACCTACGGGATCAGCACCGTGGATCCCGTGGTGCGGCGACCCTCGAGATCCCGGTGGGCTTCCGGCGCGTCCGCGAGCGCATATCGCTGCCCGATCCTGACGCGCACCGCGCGGCTCTTGACCGCGGCAAAGAGCTCGCGCGCCGCCGCATCCAGCGCCTGACGCGTCGCGATGTAATTGAAGAGCGTCGGGCGAGTCAGGAACAGCGAGCCCCGCTTGGTGAGCTCGAGCGGGCTGATCGGCGGAGGCGGTCCCGACGCATTGCCGTAGGTCACCATCATGCCGAGCGGACGCAGGCAATCGAGCGAGTCGGTGAACGTATCCTTGCCGACGGAGTCGTAGACCACGGCCACGCCCTCTCCCTTGGTGAGCTTGCGGACCTGCGCCGGCAGCGCCTCGCGGCCGAGGACCAACACGTGCCGGCAACCGTTGCGGCGCGCCAGCTCCACCTTCGCATCGCTGCCGACCACGCCGATGACTTTCGCCCCGAGCGCCTTGGCCCACTGGCAGAGCAGGAGCCCCACACCTCCCGCCGCTGCGTGCACGAGGATCGCCTCGCCCCGGGCCACGCGATAGGTGCGGCGCAGCAGGAAGTGCGCGGTGAGGCCCTTGAGCATCAGCGCGGCCGCTTCCTCGTCGGAGATGCCCCGGGGCACCTTCACCAGCCGATCCGCCGGCACATTGCGGATCTCGCAGTAGGTGCCGGGCCGCGAGTGCACGTAGGCGACGCGGTCGCCGACCTTGAATCCCCGCACTCTGCGGCCGACCGCCGTGATGACTCCCGCCGCCTCGCGGCCCAGCCCGCTCGGCAGCTCTGCAGGGTAAAGCCCCGTGCGGTCATAGACATCGATGTAGTTGAGCCCGATCGCGGTATGGCGCACCTGCGCCTCGTTCGGCTCCGGCCGGCCGGGCTCCAGCTCCTCGATCCTCAGGACCTCGGGGCCGCCATGCTCATAAAATCGGATCGCCTTCGCCATGCCTCAAGTCTCTCACCGCCGCGCCACCAAGTCATCACGCGCTCCGCCGCGCGTCCGCGACGGCTCACGTCTCCATCATCCCTGGCGGCGTGCGAAAGCAAATACGCAAGCAACCCGCCAGTCCGGAGTCCTCACTCCGCGCGCCGTGCGAAAGCCCAGTGAATGAGCGTGCCAGGGCCCTGCCCTGAGACCCGCCCACGCAAGAGGAGGCGCCCCGGGAAACGCACGCGAGATCCAATGCGGTGAATGGCCTGGCCGCGCAAATTGCCAGGAGCAATCTGCGCCAATCAACTAAAGAGCCGAATCGTCCGTCTCGCCCGTGCGGATGCGGATGACCCGCTGGATGTCCGTGATGAAGATCTTGCCGTCGCCCACCTTGCCCGTCTTGGCCGACTTCAGGATCGCTTCCACCACCTGATCGACCAGATCGCCGCGCACAGCCACCTCGATTCGAGTCTTCGGCACGAAATCCACCACGTACTCAGCGCCGCGATACAACTCGGTGTGGCCGCGCTGGCGTCCGAACCCCTTGACCTCCGTCACCGTCATTCCCGAGACACCGATGTCGGATAGCGCAGCGCGCACGTCGTCGAGCTTGAACGGTTTGATGATGGCGGTGACCAGTTTCATGTGCGAGCTCTCCGTCGAGTGTCTGTGCTTTATCTGTGCGTGGCCGGCTGCCGAGTTCGCGGCAGGTCCGATTTTGCAGCTTTCGTGCCACGCAGGGGAATGCCTCCAGGCGCCCGCGTTTCAGCAACCCTTCGCCGCCACCGGGAGCGCCAGCGCACCATTATGGCGCATTCGAGCGTGCCCGGCGCCCGCGGGTGGTGCAGGCCCTCAGTGCACCAGCCGCAGCGTGAACCGGTGCCGGAACCGCTGCCCTTCGGATGCCCGTATCGCCGCCACGATGGTGCCGACCAGCCATCCGAAGCCCAGTATCAGGCCGAGCAGGACGCCGATCCCGATGATGAAGAGAAATGCGCAGACGATTTCCGCCAGGAGGACGGTGAGGTTGAAATTGAGCGCCTCCAGCGACTGATCGGCGACGAATGAGGATTTCTCCCGTTGGGTCAGCCAGACGATCAGCGGTGCGATGACGTTGCCGCCGGCCGGGAAGAGCAGCCCGGCGAAGGCGGACAGGTGCGCGAACATGGCAAGGTTACGCTCGTCTTTGGTCGCGGCGCCGCCATGCGTCGCCGGCTCCCCTGATTCGCTCATTTCCCGCTCCCTCGCGGGATCGTGCCCGCGTTTTCGGCCATTATGGTCCGGAGTGCGCCGCTTTACCGCCTGACTGTATGGATGTACAGTCTCGGCATGACCCCTCAGCGCCCCAGGAACCCGCCACGCAAAGGTCGCGGCGCGCTCTCCAATCCCCCGGGGCGGTTCGAGAGCCGCCGGCAGGAAGCCGTCGACGACGGCTGGTACCAGGAGGAGGTCCCCGAATTCATCCCGACCTCGATCGAGCCCGACCGCGCGCGCTCGGTGATCGCGCGCAACGACTCACCCGACATCCCGTTCGAGCAATCGATCAATCCCTATCGCGGATGCAGCCATTCGTGCCCCTACTGCATGTCGGGCAGCACGCCGATTTTGATGGCCGATGGAAGCGTGCGGCCGCTCGCCAAGTTGAATGTCGGCAGCATGATCTACGGGACGGTGCGGCAAGGCTCGTACCGGCGATACGTCAGGACGAGGGTGCTCGCGCATTGGAGCGTCATCAAGCCTGCCTACCGCGTGTCGCTCGAGGACGGAACCGAAATCATCGCCGGCGCCGATCACAGGCTCTTGACGGAACGAGGTTGGAAGTTCGTCACCGGCGCCATGACGGGGGAGCTGCAGCGGCCGCATCTGACGGCATGCAACAAGCTCATCGGGACGGGGAGGTTTGCCGAGGAGGTGGGCAAGAGCCCGGACTACAAGCGAGGGTATCTGTGCGGCATGATTCGCGGGGATGCGCCCCTCGCTGTCCATGGATGCGAGGGGAAGAACGGCAACCGGAGCACGCGGCATCAATTTCGTCCCGTTCACTGCGACGGCGAGGCTCTGCACCGCGCGCAGGGCTACCTGCTCGATCTTTGCATCCCGGCGCGCGAGTTCGCCCATCAGGCGGCGTTCGGGGGGCGCCGCGCACCGACGGGCATTCGCGCCGCGCCATGCGCGAGCTTCGAGCAGATTCGCCGCCTCATCGCATGGCCGACTTCGCCCTCGCGCGGCTGGCTCGCGGGCTTTCTGGCGGGGATCTTCGATGCGCAGGGGTCACTCAGCAACGGGATCCTGCGGATCAGCAACGCGGATCCCGGCATCATGGAGTGGATATCACTTTGCTTGCGGGAGCTCGGCTTGCGCTTCGCGATCGAGGAGCCCGCCGGTGCTCGTGCCAAACCGGTCCGGGGGGTGCGGCTGGTCGGAGGTCTTCGCGAGCACCTGCGTTTCCTTCACCTGGTGGACCCGGCCGGCAGGCGGAAGCTCGATATCGAAGGAAGGGTGGTCAAGAGCGACGGCCGGCTGAGGGTCGCATCCATCGAGCCCGTGGGCGCGATGCGGCTCTACGACATCACGACGGGGACGGGTGATTTCATCGCCAACGGAGTGGTCAGCCATAATTGCTATGCGCGGCCGAGTCATGCCTACATGGGCCTGTCGCCGGGGTTGGATTTCGAGACCCGGCTCTTCTACAAGAAGGATGCGGGCAGAGTGTTGGAAGCCGAGCTGGCGAAGCCGGGCTACATCTGCAAGCCGATCACGCTGGGTGCCAACACGGATCCTTATCAGCCGATCGAGCGGCGCATGCGGGTGACGCGCGACATTCTCGAGGTGCTGGCGCGCTGCCGGCATCCGGTGACCATCATCACCAAGAGCGCGCTGGTGCTGCGCGATCTGGATGTACTGGCCGATCTCGCGCGGGACGGGCTGGCCGGAGTGGGGATCAGCATCACCACCCTGGATGCGGACCTCAAGCGCGTGATGGAGCCGCAGGCCGCATCGCCGCGCGCGAGGCTCGAGGCCGTGAGGAGGCTGAGCCACGCCGGCGTGCCGACGGGCGTGTTGGTGGCGCCCGTCATTCCGGCGCTGACCGACCACGAGATGGAGGCGATCCTCGAGGCTTGCGCGGCGGCGGGCGCGCAATGGGCCGGATATGTGCTGCTGCGGCTGCCTCACGAGGTGAAGGATCTCTTTCGCGAGTGGCTGGCGGCGCACTATCCGCAGCGGGCCGAGCACGTGATGTCACTGGTCCGGCAGATGCGCGGCGGCAGGGACTATGACCCGGCCTTCGGTGTGCGCATGCGCGGCACCGGGCCGCTGGCGGAGCTGTTGCGGAGCCGCTTTCAGATCGCCTGCCACCGCCTCGGCCTCGCGGGAGGCAGGCGCCCACCGCCCGATACGGGGCTGTTTCGGCCGCCGCGGCCCGCCGGCCCGAACCCGCAGCTCACGCTCGATCTCTAGCTTGGCCGGGCAGGAATCTTGCTGAGAATCGGCCAAAGCTTGCTCTTCAGGCCACGAACAAGACACGCTGTGGACTGAGCCTTGCGAGGGGTTTCCTGGGGCGCTGGCCAACCGGCGCGAGCGGCACACGGGGCGCTCGCGGGAAATGTCTCCGAGAGACGACGCATGCCGGAAAGCGTGCCGGAGAGGAGGAACGGCAACGGCACTGCTGCATCGCGCGCGTGTCTGAGTACGGTAGCGCGAGAGATCGAGCGAGACAGTCTAAGGTGGAGGTCATGCCACAGGTTCGTGCAGCCGCTCGGCCGACGACGCTCGGCCATTACACGCTGATTGAGCGTATCGGCACCGGAGGACAGGGCGAGGTCTGGAAGGCGCACGACGAGTCGCGCGGCGTCGACATCGCTCTCAAGATTCTCGCTCCGGCGGCTGCCCGTAATCCCGCCGCGTGGACGGCGCTCGAGCGGGAGCACGCCATTTCCACCCGCCTGCAGCATCCCGGGATCCTTCAGATCCTCCCGCCCGAGCGCTGCGGCGATGCGGTGGTGCTCCCCATGGAGCTCGCCGCGGGCGGCGACCTGCGCCGGCTGCGGGGCGCTGGATACCTCGAGATCGTGCCGGCGCTGCTCGAGGCGGCGGAAGCGCTCGAGTACGCGCACGCGCGCGGCGTCGTGCATCGCGACTTGAAGCCCGGAAACGTCCTGCTCGACAGCCGCGGCCGGGTGAAGCTCGCCGACTTCGGCATCGCGGCTCTTTTGGCCGCCGCGGGTGGCGATGCGGCCGGACCGAGCCCTGCGGGTCATTCACCCTTCTCCGCGAGTCCCGAGCAGCTTCGCGGAGAGCCACCGAGCCCGGCCGATGACATCTACAGCCTCGGCGCGCTCGCGTACGAGCTGCTGTCGGGCCATCCGCCGTACTACCCGCACTTCGACCAGCAGCGAGCGCAAACCCAGCCCGTTCCGGAGCTCGTGCCCACACGGCAGATTCCGCCTGAGCTGGGCGAGCTGGTGATGCGCATGCTTGCCAAGCGCGCCGCGCAGCGGCCGGCAACCATGCAGCAGGTCATGGATGAGCTCGATGCAACACTCAATGCGACCCTGTCCTTCGCGCCGGAGGGTGCGCAGGCGGATGAGGCTGCGGGTGGCCAAGAGCCACTCGAGCAGCCGTCTGGCCGCGAGGCGGCTGGGCCGTCAGCCGCAGTGCCGCGACCCGAGATACCGCCGCCCGCGGCGACGCCACCTGCAGCTGCGCCGTCGGCACACGGGGCCGAGCGGATGGCGCCCGCGCCACCGCGACTCCCCGCGGACAAGCCGCGGAACATTGCGCAGCCGGTACGCCCGAGCGCATCGGCGCAGCCGGCAGCAGGGCTGGACTCCCCGTCCAGGCCACCGCGCACGGAGCCTGCAGCAGCGCAATTCAAGCCGCGTCCCGTCAGGCCCGAGGCCGTGCCTGCGGTGGCCGGGACGGCGCCCACGCGGTCCCCGGCCGGGATTCATCCGGCCGCTCGACCCGAAATCCCGCTGCAGCGACCTCACCCCGTGCCTCCGCCGCTATCTACCGCGGCAGCGCCGCCGCTCGAGGCTCTGCCCCCTGGGGACCCCTTCGATCTGGGCGTCTCCGAGCCGCGGTTGCGCGCGATACCCCCGCCGAGTCGCCGTCCAGCGTCAGCGCGGGCCGGCGGCCGACGTGCCCGCCACTGGCCTTACCTCGTTTCGGGGTTGCTCTGCGGCGCGATGCTGATTTGCGCCGCCACTGCAGCGGCGCTCTTCTGGCTTCCCCGCAGCGATCTCGCGGGACTGCAGCCGCTGCTGGCGAGCTTCGCACCGACCGCTTCGCTGCGAGCGGCGACCTCGCCGCAGCCGGTGACGGCCAAGCCGGCTGCCGTGCCCGCGCCGGCGGCCGCGGCGCCCAAAGCGCAGCCCGATCCCGCGGCGCTCGCCCGATTCAACAGTGAGCACGCGGCCTTCGAGAAGCGGGCGGCCGAGCTCGAGGCGCGCGGAGCGGCGGCCTGGGACTGGTCGGACTTCTCGGCGGCGCAGATGCAGGCGGCGGAATCGAGCGGCGCGGCCGCCGCCGGCGGCATCCCGCTCGCGATGCAGCATCTGGACCGGGCGAACCAACTTCTCGCCGGCATCGCGACGAAGCAGCCGCGGGCGTTGACGGCGGCGCTCAAGGCCGGAGCCGCGGCTCTTGCCGCCGGTCAACAGGCGCAGGCGAGCCAGGCTTTCGCGCTCGCACGGCGCATCGATCCGAACAGCCGGCGCGCCATCGATGGTGCGCGGCAGGCGCGCCTCCTGACCGGCGTGCTGCCGCTTCTCGCCGATGCGCGCAGAGCCGAGTCGGCGCAGAATTATTCGCGGGCCGCGCAGGACTTCAGTCAGGCATTGGCGCTCGATCCGGGCAATGCCGCGGCGAAATCGGGGCTGGCGCGGGCCAACGCGGCATTCGGCGACGATGGCTATGCACGCGCGGTTGGCGCCGGCTATGCCGCCCTCGGCGCCGGCAGGCTTGCGGACGCCCAGACGGATTTCCAGCAGGCGATCGGGTTCCGCTCCAACGGCACGGAGGCCGCGCAGGGTCTGCAGAGGGTACGGGCGGCGATGCAGGCGGGCCGCATGGCATCGCTGCGCCAGCAGGCCGCGAGTCTCGAAGCGCGGGAGCATTGGCAGCAGGCCGCTGCCGTGTATCAGAAGATGCTGAGCGAGAATCCATCGCTGGGCTTCGCCAAGCGTGCCGAGGCGCGGGATGAGGAGCGCGCCCAGCTCTCCGCATCCCTGCAGCAGATCATCGATCACCCGCATCGCCTCGCGCTGCAGTCGGTGCGCGACGAGGCGGTGGCGCTGCTGCAGGAGGCGCGCGAGCAGACGCCCGCCGGTCCGCTGCTGCAATCGCAGGCCGAGCAGGTCACCCGACTGCTGCCGGAGCTCGATCGTCCGGTGTTGCTCAATCTGATCTCCGATGACGTCACGCAGGTGAGCATTCCGAGCATCGGAGTTTTCGGGGCGTTCGGACGGAGGCAGATCCGGCTGAAGCCCGGGACCTATACGGTCATCGGCACTCGCGACGGCTATCGTGCGGTGGAGCAGGAGTTCACCGTGGAGCCCGGCCAACAGAGTGTCACGATCACCGTCAGCTGCAGAGAGCAGATCTGACGGCAGCGTATCGTGCATTTGGCCGTTCGGCCGCCTGCCCTTCGGTGCGGACTCTCCTGTGCCTGGCATCACAGTACGCCGCCCCGGGCCGTGATCGGCCTCACGGCGCAGGCAGATAGCGGCGAGGGGGAGCTTGTGCGGGTCCGATCGGTGGCGCTAATAAGCGCTCATGGCCGATACCGACTCCCTCGTGGTACTCCTCGCCGGCGCAAGCGGTTTCGTGGGCGCTCGCGTGCTCGATGCCCTTCTCGAAGCCCCCGAGGTTGCGCGTGTGATCGCGGTGACGCGCCGGCCGCTGGGCCGCGAGCATCCCCGTCTCGCGAACAGGATCGTGCAGTTCGATCAGCTGGAGCGGCAACTCGCCGGATCGAAATGTCAGGTCGCCCTCTGTTGCCTGGGAGCCCGGCTCGTCGAGCGGCAGAGCGCCGCAGAGGCGTCCCTTCGCCGTGTCGACATCGGCTACACGCTGGCATTCGCGCGAGCGGCCAAAGCCGCCGGCGCGGCACGATTCGTGGTGATCTCGGCCGCGGGCGCGGATCCGGATGCGAAGGCCGACCACCTTCGCGTCAAGGGAGAGCTAGAGCGGATGTTGTCTGCCGTCGGCTTCGCCGCGCTCGACATCCTGCAACCCGGCATCGTGCTCGGCTGGCCGCCGCAGATGCGACCGCTGGACCTGCTGAAGCGCGCGGTGATGCCGCTCCTCAATCCATTGCTCCTCGGGCCTCGTGCGATTCACCGCGGCGTGCCGGTGGGAACCGCTGCCGCTGCGATGATCGGCACGCTGCGCTCGGGACGCCGCGGCTCGCAGCGCTACACGTATGCGGGAATCTGCGCGCTCGCGCAATTGAAGCCGCGCCGGCCCGCCAGTCCCGCCCCCGCGATGTCGTAGCCGACTCGTGCCCAGGCCGAAGGGCGGCCGGCGCTTCGTTCGTTACATATCGCGCCGTGCGCTAGACATAAGCGAGAGCGTGGCCACGCTCGAGCTCCAAGGGCCGATATGCACAAGTACCGCCTGAGAGCCGCGCCACACTTGCGGCCCTTGACTCCATCCGTCAACGCTCTGACACTTAGGGTCGTGACAAGGGCAAACCCGTCGAAAGGCGGGGACGCAAAGCCACCGGTCTAACGGACGGTTCCTACGACGGCGGGGCTGCCACGGGCGCGCATCAGCGCGGCCGATCGCATTCCCCCATTGGAGCCGCTTCCGCTCGACAGTGCGCTGACGGACTGTCCGGGGAATTTATGACACCAACGGCAAATCTTGCGACCGCCGAGGCGGAAGCGGACCCTCCGGCGGCACCTGCCGCGGAGGGCGACTCGTTCGTCCTCAATTTGTGCTCCTCGACGACTCCGATGGCGCTCGCGCAGACCGAGCTGCCCGAGCTCAAGCGCTTCACGTTCTTCGTCAGTCGCCGCTTCGAAGAGGGCCGCGAGCGCTTCCGCCTCCACATGGGATTCTTCGCCAGCCTCGCGGAAGCCGAAGAGTGGCTGGCCGTCGTGCGGGAAATCTATCCCGGAGCGTGGGCCGGCGAGGCGCCCGGAAAGAAGCTGCGGGCCCGGGCCGCCGAAGCGGCCGCGGCGCAGGCGCGGCACGCCGTTGGTCCGCAAAGCACCGCGGCTGCGGCGGCGGCTCCCAAATCCGCGCCTCCGGTCGCCAGACTGGTGAGCGCGCAATCCCCACCGGCCGCGAAAGCGCCGATGTCGATTCCCACGCTGCATCCGCCTGCAGCAGCGGCTGCAGGCGCACCAGCGCCCAAGGCAGGAGCGGCGCCAGTCGTCACCGTGCACGCCGGGAAGGCGGCATCACCGGTGGCCGGCAGACGCGCTCCGACGAACGTCCCTGCGCGCCGCACCACGCCAGCCGCGACCGTGCGTCCCGCGGCACCGCCCGCGGCCAGCGGGCCGTCGTCCCCACAAGGACGCAACGCTTCCTTGTCTGCCGCCGCCCAGCGCGCCCCCGCCAGACCCGCGGCCGCCAGACCCCCCGCACAGAAGGGCGCCATCGCGCCGATGGCGCAGGTGAAGCCGGCCGGTGCGCCGGCCGCGAAGCCGATGCAGCCGTCGGCATCACGAGTTGCGCAACAGCCCGCCAAAAAGCCGCTCTTCGCCGACTCCAACGTAAAGGAAGTGCTGGCCGCGCTCGGCTCGTCCGAGGATGACGCTGGCGAGACGCGCCTGATGCCGGCTCCCGCCGGGCTCGGTGACGGCAACGACGACCGCTCGCTCACCGATACGCAGGTGCTGCGATATCTCGAGACCCGTCGCGCGGCGGACGACGCCAGGTCCCACCCGGCGCCGCAGGTCGATGCCGCCGCCGAATCGGGCATCTCGCTGCTCAAGCCCGACGATACGGGCACGCGGCGTGCCTTGAAGGAGGCGGTTTCTCAGGACGATCCGGTTTCCTTCGCGGTGCAGCTGCAATGGTCGGTTCAGCCGGTGGCGCTCGACAAAGTGCCGCCGCTCGCGATCTTCAGCGCCTACACGCTCTATTCCGTCGAGGGCAGCCGCGAAGGACGCAAGTGGTACGGGCTGCGTCTCGGCTTCTTCAACGACGCGATCTCGGCCAAGCAGGTGGCCTACTACGTGCGCTCGGAGTTCACCTCGGTCGCCGTGGTGCCGGTCAGCCCGCAGGAGCGCGAGCGCGCCACCGAGGACAACCAGCGATTCTCAGGTGCCGGAGCTTCGAGCTCGCGCGTTGGCCAGCCCGGTGCGCGGCGTCGGAGCGAGGACAATGAGTTCAAGCTCATCGACCTCGACGAGGCTCCGCGCGCCGCGCAGAAGGCGCCGGCGGCCGCAGCGGTGTCGCAGGCCTCGCAGCCTCCGGCGGCGCGCGCGGGCCGCAAGAGCGGAGGCACGTCCCGCGGCCAGCCGGGGCTGGTCGGTGCGCGCGAGCGGCGCACGCCGCAGACGCTGGAGGAGACTCTCGAGATCCTCGGCGCCAACGAGCTCGCCATCGACAACGGCGGCGATGGCTCCCTGAGCGACACCGGAGTGCGTCACCTGCGCGTCGAGGTGCAGAAGAACACCCCATTCTCGAGGCTGCTCGAGCGCCTCAGCGAGCGCGTCAAGAAAGCGTAACGGCCCGGCAACGGCCAGCGACTGAGCGGCCGAAGGCCGTCCGCGTCGCGCCGGCTCATCTCCCGAACAGCTTGTCGAGCTCCGCGCGCGCGCGCTCGACCTCGGCGGTGTTGGGCGCGACGTAGGCGCCCGCGCGCGGCTTGAAGAAATCGCAGAAGTTCGCCCGAGTCTTGTCCCGGACTTCCTCGGCCGTGGGCTCACGGCAGTGCTTGGCGACCCGCGTATCGTAATCGACGCACATCCGGCAGACGTGCAGCTCCGCCCGGCATTTCGGGCATTCCTCCAGGCGGCGCAATGGCAGCGTCAGGGCCGCCAGGGAGGCGCCGCACTTCCAGCAGACGAGCTCGGCGGCGGTGGCGCTCGGAAGTGTCATGACCCGCGATTATGCGCCACTCAGGCGCGCCGGTCCTTGAGGAACGGCTCGAGCGCGCGGCCGGTATGCGACTCGCGCTTGGCTCGCGCCACTTCGGCCGGAGTGCCCTCTGCCACGATGCGCCCGCCTCCCTCTCCGGCCTCGGGACCCATGTCCACGATCCAGTCCGCTTCCGCCATGACGTCGAGGTTGTGCTCGACCACGACCGCGGTATTGCCCGCTGCCACCAGCCGGTGCAGCACGTGGATGAGCTTCTCGACATCGGCCATGTGCAGACCCACCGTCGGCTCATCGAGTACGTACAGCGTGTGCTTGGGAGTCAGGGCGTCGGTCCGCACCTTGGAGAGCTCGGCCACCAGCTTGATGCGTTGTGCCTCGCCGCCCGAGAGCGTCGGACTCTGCTGGCCCAGGGTGAGATAGCCCAGGCCCACATCCTGCAGCAGCTTGAGAGCGTGGTGAACGCGCGAATGCGCGTGAAAGAACTCCACCGCCTGGTCCACGTCCATGACGAGGACATCGCCGATGCTCTTCTCACGCCAGAGGACCGAGAGCGTCTCGGCGTTGAAGCGCCGGCCGCCGCAGACGTCGCAAAGCACCTTCACGTCCGGGAGAAAGCTCATCTCGATGGTCTTGATGCCCTGTCCTTCGCAGGACTCGCAACGGCCGCCGGCGGTGTTGAAGGAGAAGCGGCTGGCGGTATAGCCGCGCAGGCGGGCTTCGGTCGTGGCGGCAAAGATGCGCCGGATGTCGTCCCACAGCCCGATATAGGTGGCGGGACAGGAGCGCGGAGTCTTGCCGATCGGTGTCTGATCCACCTCGAGCACGCGGTCCACCCGCTCGAGCCCCCGCAGGCCCGAGCAGCCGATGAGCTGCGGGCCGCCGCGGCGTCGCTTGCCTGCCGGGCGGGGCGCGTCCCCGAGCTGCCGGCGCAGGTTGGCATAGAGCACGTCGCGCGCGACCGTCGACTTCCCGGAGCCCGAAACCCCGGTGATCACCACCAGCCTGCCGAGCGGTATCCGCACGTCGGCGCCCTTCACGTTGTGCAGAAATACGCGCTCGAGCCTCAGAAGCGGGGTGCGCGCATCGACCGGCCGGTGGGGCTGCGCCGGGTGGCGCAGCGGCTGGCGCAGGAAGCGCCCGGTGGTCGAGCGGGGGTTGCCGATGAGGTCCTCGACCGTGCCTTCGCCCACCACCTCTCCACCGAGCACGCCCGCGCCCGGACCGAGGTCGAGCACGTGGTCGGCGCGCCGGATGGTCTCCTCGTCGTGCTCCACCACGACCAGCGTGTTGTGGTGGCTCGAGAGCTCCGCGAGCGAGTCGAGCAGAACGGCGTTGTCGCGCGGATGCAGGCCGATCGTCGGCTCGTCGAGGACGTAGCACACCCCCTGCAGGTTGGAGCCGAGCTGCGCCGCGAGCCTGATGCGTTGCGCCTCGCCGCCCGATAGCGTCGGCGCGGAGCGATCCAGCTGCAGGTAGCCGAGCCCCACCCGCTCGAGAAACTTCAGGCGCCCCCGGATCTCCGACAGCAGATCGCGCGCGATCTGCTGCTCGCGCGGGGCGAGCTTCAGCCGGCGGAAGAACTCCGCCGTACGGTCGACGGAGTCGGCCGCGAGGTCCGCGATCGAGCGCTCGCGGAAGCGAACATTGAGCGCGACCGGATTCAGGCGCTTGCCGTCGCAGCCGGCGCAGACCTCCGGTGCCTCATCGTCCCAGCTGTCCGCCGCCGTCTCGCCGTTCTGAGCGTCCGCGTCCGCGCCGGGGATCTCGAGTCCGGTCCCGTAACAGCTCTCGCACCAGCCGTGCTTGGAGTTGTATGAGAAAAGACGCGGATCCAGCTCGGCGAAGCTGCGGCCGCACGAAGGACAGGCGCGCTTGGTCGAGAACACCGTCGGCCGATCCGACTTCGGCCCGAGCACGTGGACCAATCCCTTGCCGAAATCGAGGGCGCGCGCCAGCGACTGATGGAGTGCCGTATCGGTCCTCGGGCCCACATCGATCTGCGCCACGGGGAGCTCGATCGTGTGCTCCTTGAAGCGAGAGAGCCGCGGCCACTGCGCCGTCGAGAGGTTGGCGCCGTCGACGCGCAGGGTCTTGAAGCCCTTCTTCGCGGCCCACTTCGCCAGGTCCGTGTAGTAGCCCTTGCGTGCGACCACCAGCGGCGCGAGGAGCGCGATTCGCGAGCCGCGATGCTCGCGCAGCAGCCGCGCGGCGATCGAGGCGGCGCTCTGCGACTCGATGGCCACGTCACAGTCGGGGCAGTACTGGGTGCCGAGCTTCACGTACAGAAGCCGCAGGAAGTGATGGATCTCCGTCAGCGTGGCGACCGTGCTCTTGCGACCGCCGCGGCTGGTGCGCTGCTCTATGGCGACGGTCGGCGGGATTCCGAAAATCGCATCGACGTCCGGGCGGGCAGAGGGCTGGACGAACTGGCGGGCATAGGCGTTCAGCGACTCGAGATACCGGCGCTGGCCTTCGTTGAAGAGAATGTCGAACGCGAGCGTCGATTTTCCGGATCCCGACACCCCGGTGACGACCGTCAGCCGGTCCCTCGGGATCTGCACGTCGATGCTCTTGAGGTTGTGCTCGCGAGCGTTGTGGATGACGATGGCGTTGGGTGCGCGGGCGGTGGCTCGCTTCCCGCCCGGCCGGCCCGCCGCGCCGCTCGAGGCGGTCGGGACCGGTTCCGCGCCGGAAAGCGCGTGCGCATATTCCACGAGGGCGCGGCCGGTGTGCGAGTCCGGATGCGCGCGAACCTGCGCCGGTGTGCCGGCGCACACGATGCGTCCGCCGCGCTCGCCGCCCTCGGGGCCGAGATCGATGATCCAGTCGGAGGCGCGGATCACATCGAGGTTGTGCTCGATCACGAGCAGGGAATGGCCCGCGGCGAGGAGCTTGCGAAACGCGGTGAGGAGCTTCGCGACGTCCTGGAAGTGCAGGCCGGTGGTCGGCTCGTCGAAGAGGAAGAGCTTGCCCTTGTGAGTGGTGCTCGAGAGCACGGAGCCCGCCTCGGCGAGATGTCCCGCGAGCTTCAGGCGCTGCGCCTCGCCGCCCGAGAGCGTCGGCACGGGCTGTCCGAGCGTCACGTACTCGAGGCCCACGTCGGAAAGAGGCGCCAGGCGCGAGGCGACCTCGCGCGAGTCACGGAAGAAATCGAGCGCCTCGGTGACCGTCATCTGCAGGACATCGGCGATGCTGGCGCGCCGACCATTGGCGCCCTCGCGCTTGATCTCGAGCACCTCCTCCCGATAGCGCCGGCCGTTGCAGTCGGGGCAGCGCAGGTACACATCCGACAGAAACTGCATCTCGACGTGCTCGAAGCCATTGCCGCTGCAGGTGGGGCAGCGGCCGTTTCCGGAGTTGAAGCTGAACGTGCCGGCGGTGTACTTGCGCTCCTGCGCAGCAGGCTCCGCCGCGAAGAGATTACGGATGGCGTCGAATGCGCCGACATAGCTTGCCGGATTGGAGCGCGTCGTGCGGCCGATGGCGCTCTGGTCCACCATCACGACATCGTCGATGAGCTCCGCGCCGGCGAGTCCCGAGAACTCGCCAGGGGTCTCCGTCGGCCTGCCGTGATACTTGCGTAGCGCGGGATAGAGCACGTCCTCGATCAGCGTGGACTTGCCTGAGCCGGAGACGCCGGTGACGCAGACCAGGCGCTTCAGGGGAACCCTGACATCGATGTCCTTCAGGTTGTGTTGGCGCGCGCCGCGTAGCTCCAGCCAGCGGTTGGAGCGGGCTTCGGCGATGACTTCGGGGGTGGTTACGAGGTTTTCGCTGGAGGCCGTGCCAGTGGCCGTCCATGGCGGCGGGGCACCCGGCCCGCGCAGTCCCGCGCGGGCGCTCGCGGCTTCAGCGCCGCGAGCCCCTGGCATCGTGCCGGGGCGCTCAGGCGCTACGCGCCTTCGCCCACTCAGGTAATCTCCCGTGAGCGAGCGCTGATCGCGGCGGATCTCGCGCGGGGTCCCGAAGAACACGATCTCGCCGCCGTGCTCGCCGGCGCCGGGCCCCATGTCGAGGATGCGGTCCGCCTCCAGCATGATCTGCGGATCGTGCTCCACGACGAGCAGGGAGTTGCCGGCATCGCGCAGGCGCTTCATCACCGTGATGACGCGCTGCATGTCGCGCGGATGCAGGCCGATCGAAGGCTCGTCCAGCACGAACAGCGTGTTGACGAGCGAGGTTCCGAGCGCGGTGGTCAGGTTGATCCGTTGCACCTCGCCGCCGGAGAGGGTGCGCGACTGGCGATCGAGCGTGAGATAGCCGAGCCCCACATCGGCGAGGTAGGCGAAGCGGCCGCGGATCTCCCCCAGGAGCAGATCGGTCGCCTCATCGAGCGGCCGCGGCAGCTCGAGCCCGCGGAAGAACTCGCACGCGCGCTCGACGGGCAGCAGCATCACATCGTGAATGCAGAGGCCGGGGAGGCTGCGCAGAACGTCCTCGCTCCATTGCGCTCCCCGGGGCCGGAAGCGGGCTGCGCCCGCGAGCGCGGTGTCGGCGAGCGCGCGATCGCCGACGCGCCAGAGCAGTCCCTGGGTCTTCAGGCGCGCGCCGCCGCAGGCTTCGCAGGGCGTGTAGGCGCGGTAGCGGGAAAGGAGGACCCGCACGTGCATTTTGTAGGACCGGCTCTCGAGCCACTCGAAGAAGCGCTTCGCGCCGTACCAGACGCCTTTGCTCCAGCCGCCCTCGCCCTCGATGACCCAGCGGCGATGCTCGGCGCTGAGCTCGCGCCAGGGGACATCGAGCGGAATGCCGCGCTTCCTGGCGAACTTCTCCATGTCCTCCTGACATTCCGAGTAGGACTTGGTCTGCCAGGGCTTGATCGCGCCGCCGCGCAACGAGCGGGTCTCGTCGGGGATCACGAGGCCGTAGTCGATGCCGATGGTGCGGCCGAAACCGCGGCAGGTGTCGCATGCGCCGAGCGGCGAGTTGAAGGAGAAGAGGCTGGGTGTCGGCTCCTGATACGCGCGGTCGCATTCCGCGCAGTGCAGCGCGCTCGAGTACCGCCAGGTCGCGAGCAGCCGCGGCGGATCGCCGTCATCGACCACCTGCACGTTGACGCGCCCGCGCCCGACGCGCAGCGCGGTCTCCAGCGACTCCAGCACGCGTCCCCGCTCCGCCTGGCCGGCGCGGAAGCGATCCTGTACCACGTGGAGCACCGCGGCCGGCGTCGAGGGCCTGACTCTCTTGCCGCGTGCGCGAGCGCCTGCGCGCCTGGTGGGCGGCGCCCCGGCGGCGGCGGACGGCGGCGCAGCGGTCGGCCGGGCGGGCGGCTCGAAGAACCTCGTATACCCCTGCTTCTCGAGGAGCGCACGCACTTCAGCTTCCTGGAAGCTCTCGGGAACGGGTACCGGAAAGGTGAGCAGCAGCCGCGGATCCTCCGCGGCATTCTCCGTCGAGCCCCACCTGGCGGCGCGCTCTCGCAGATCGGCGTAGATGCTCTCGGCCGTGTCGCGCCGCACGGGACGGCCGCAACATTCGCAGTAGAGCGTCGCCGTGCGCGCAAACAACAGCTTCAGATGATCGTTGAGCTCCGTCATCGTGCCGACGGTCGAGCGCGACGTGCGCACCGGGTTGGTCTGGTCGATCGCAATCGCCGGCGGGATGCCCGCTATCGAGTCGACCTGCGGCTTGTCCATGCGGTCGAGAAACTGACGTGCGTAGGGAGAGAAGGTCTCCACGTAACGGCGCTGGCCTTCGGCGTACAGCGTGTCGAAAACGAGCGAGGACTTCCCGGAGCCTGACACGCCCGTCACGACGACCAGCTCGTTGAGCGGGATGTCGAGGTCGAGATTCTTCAGATTGTTCTGGCGCGCGCCGCGCACGCGAAGACAATCGCGAAAGGCGTCGGTCATTCCGTCACCGGTGTCGACATGGCGGTCGGGAAAGGGATGGGGGCGGGCGGGATCCGCTCGCGGATACGCCGATTTTAGCTGAAAACCGCCGGCGCGGCGACGCCCCGCCGCGCTCGCGGACCATACAGTAATGGCAGGGAATCGATACTGGACAAGCGCCGTGGCGTACAATCAACGTTCCGGCCGAAAGCGAGCCAGTAAGCGGGCCAAAGCCTGCCTGTGGCCGATCCCGAGGAAATCCATGCCGCAGTCCTACAGCAATATCCTGCAGATGATCGGCCATACACCGCTCGTCGCCGTCACACGTCTCGATACCGGCCCGTGCCGGCTTTTTCTCAAGCTCGAGAACCAGAATCCCGGCGGCTCGATCAAGGATCGCGTCGGCCTCTACCTCATCGAGGCGGCCGAGCGTGACGGCCGGCTGCCCCCGGGCGGTACGCTGATCGAGGCGACGGCGGGCAATACCGGGCTCGGTCTCGCGCTGGTCGCTGCCCAGAAAGGCTATCGGCTGCTGCTCGTCATCCCCGACAAGATGAGCCAGGAGAAGATCTTTCATCTGAAGGCGATGGGCGCCGAGGTGGTGCTCACGCGCTCCGATGTCAGCAAGGGTCATCCGGAATACTATCGCGACGTCGCGGAGCGGCTCGCGCGCGAGACGCCCAACTCCTTCTTCGTCGACCAGTTCGCCAATCCCGCCAATCCGCGGGCGCACGAGGAAACCACCGCGCCCGAGATCTGGGAGCAGATGGACCATAAGCTCGACGCGGTCGTCTGCGGCGTAGGCACCGGTGGCACTCTGACCGGAATCTCACGGTATTTCGCACGCGTCGCACCAAGCGTCGAGGTCGTGTTGGCCGACCCGTCCGGCTCGGTGCTCGCCGAGTACGTCAAGACCGGCAAGATGCCCCAGGAGCATGGCAGCTGGCTCGTCGAAGGCATCGGCGGCGACTACGTACCGCCGGTCGCGGACTTCGGCCGTGTCAGAACCGCCTACACCATCCCCGACGCGGAGTCCTTCAAGACCTGCCGCGAGCTGCTGGCCAAGGAGGGAATTCTGGCGGGGACCTCGACCGGCACGCTGGTCGCCGCGGCTCTGCGCTACTGCCGCGAGCAGAAGCAGCCGAAGCGCGTCGTCACGCTGGTTTGCGACAGCGGCAACAAGTATCTCTCCAAGGTCTACAGCGATTACTGGATGTTGGATCAGGGGTTTCTGGAGCGGGAGCATTTCGGCGACCTCCGGGACCTCATTGCCCGGCGCCACTGGGAGCGCGCTGCCATCACGGTGGACGCTTCCGAGCCCGTCATGGCAGCCTACCGGCGCATGAAGCTCTACGACGTCTCGCAGGTGCCCGTGATGAAAAACGGCCGAATCATCGGCATCGTCGACGAGGAGGACATCCTCATCGAGGTGTTCAACAATCCCAAGCACTTCAGCGAGCCGGTCACCGCCGCGATGGAAAGCCATCTGGTCACGGTGCCGGTGGATGCTCCCGTGCAGCAGCTGATGGAGATCTTCAATCGCGGCATGGTGGCGATCGTGATGAACGGCACCGAGTTCCAGGGGCTGGTCACCCGCATCGACCTGCTCAACTGGCTGCGCCGCCGGACGTGAGGCCCTGATGACCGACAAGCAACTGCGTTTCGCCACCCGCGCCATCCACGGCGGCCAGCATTCCGATCCGCTGACCGGCGCCGTCATGCCGCCGATCTACGCGACCTCGACCTACGTGCAGTCGAGCCCGGGCGTGCACAAGGGATACGACTACTCGCGTACGCGCAATCCCACGCGCGATGCGCTGCAGGCCGCGCTCTGCAACCTGGAGGGCGGGGGTGCGGCGTTCGCGTTCGCGAGCGGCATGGCGGCCAGCTCCACCGTGCTGGAGCTGCTGGACGCCGGCTCACACATCGTCGCGATGCACGATCTCTACGGCGGCAGCTACCGGTTGCTCGAGAATGTGCGCAAGCGCTCCGCGGGCCATCAGGTGTCGTTCGTCGACCTCACGCGGCCCGAAGCGCTGGAGGCCGCGATCCGTCCCAACACCCGCCTCCTCTGGGTGGAGACGCCCACCAACCCTTTGCTGCAGATCGTGGATCTCTCGGCCGTGGCCGCCGTCGCACGCGCAAAGGGCCTGATCAGCGTCTGTGACAACACGTTCGCCACGCCTTTCGTGCAGCGGCCGCTCGAGCACGGATTCGACATCGTCGTGCACTCGACCACGAAGTACCTGAACGGTCACTCCGACTGCCTGGGCGGCGCGGCGATCGTGCGCGCCGACAGCCCTCTGGCGGAGCGCCTCGCATACCTGCAGAACGCGCTCGGCGCCGTGTCGGGGCCGTTCGACTCGTTCCTGACGCTGCGCGGCATCAAGACGTTGGCGCTGCGCATGGAGCGGCATTGCGCCAACGCGCTCGCCGTCGCGCAGTTCCTGGCGAGTCACCCGAAGGTCGAGCGCGTGCACTACCCGGGATTACAGAGCCATCCGCAACACGCGCTCGCGCGGCGGCAGATGACGGGCGGTTACGGTGGGATCGTGACCGCCGTGCTGAAAGGAACAATCGATGACGCGCGCCGGATGCTCGAGCGCTGCCACCTCTTCTCGCTGGCGGAGAGTCTGGGCGGCGTGGAGAGCCTGATCGAGCATCCGGGTCTCATGACCCACGCCTCGCTGCCGCCCGCCATGCGCGCCTCGCTCGGGATCGGCGACGGCCTCGTCAGGCTGTCGGTCGGCATCGAGGACGCGCAGGACCTCATCGACGAGCTGAAGGCGGCGCTGGGCTAACCCGGCATGGTGATCGGCCGCGCCCGCTCGCGCTCCAACCGGGCCGCGGCGGCGCGGACTCGCAACAAGTCCCGCCTTGCGAGCAGGCCGGCGAGCTTGCCGGTGGCGCGATCCACGATAGGCACGCGGCCTATATCGGCTGCCGCCATCCGATCGGCGAGATGCCCGACCAGCTCATCCGTATAGCCGACGAATACCTCGCCGACGTCAGGCCTTTCCTCGAGTGTCTGACCCTTGGGCCACCCCTCCCGCGACCAGCGCAGCACGTCGGAGCGCGACACCACGCTGACGACGCGCCCGGCATCGTCGACCACTGGGTAGCTCTTGTGTCGCTTCACGCCGTTCTCCGTATCGAAGAACTCGAGGGCCTCCTGTGTCGACATGCGAGCCGGAAGCGTGTGTACCGGGTGAGTCATGATCTCGCTCACCCGCATCACCTCGAACGGGTCTACCGTGTACTCGTAGGTGAGATGCCGTCCGCGCCTCGCCAGCCGCTCCGTCAGAATGGAGCGCCGCATGATCAGCACGGTCACGGCGAATGATGCCACGCATGCGACGAGCACAGCCGGCATCACGCTCAAGTCGCCGGTGAGCTCGATGGCGAACACGGTGGCGGTCAGCGGGCAGCGCAGCGTTCCGCCCAGGACCGCCGCCATCGCGAGCAGCGACCAGAAGCCGGTGTTGCCGAACGGCAGGATGTGAGCCTCCAGGACACCGACGGCGCCGCCCATCATGAGCAGCGGTGCCAGGGTGCCGCCCGAGGTGCCGGAGGCGAGCGCGATGACCCAGATGATGGCTTTGACGACGAGCAGCACTATCGCCCCGTGCACCAGCACGTTGCCGTCGATCAGCGCCTGGATGTTGTCGTAGCCGACTCCGAGTGCCGCCGGATCGAAGAGGCCGCCGATGCCGACGACGATACCGGCGAGCGCCGGCCACCACATCCAGTGGATCGGCAGCTTCTCGAACAGCTCCTCGATCCCGTAGAGCCCGCCGGTGGTGATGGCGGATTGCAGGCCCGCCACCACGCCGACGCCGGCGCAGGCGGCCAGCCCCCACCACGGC